>CAXTSK010000014.1:605-23763 GCA_964246655.1 uncultured Pyrinomonadaceae bacterium | reverse complement strand
GACCATGAACGAGCCGAATCCCTCCTTCCGCGTCGTCAACGTCGTCACGCTCGCCGACGAGAACCTTAGGGCCGAACGTCTGACGAGTGGCGAGGCCGGACTGCTCTACAACTCGACGCGGAGGGGCGCGGCGGCGCGCGCGGGCGTCTTCTGGATGGACGTGACGCGGCCCGTCGCCAACGTGACGCTCTCGTCCACGCCGGCCCTCATCACGCGCCGACGCGCGAACCTCGGCCGCACGCGCTCGCGCGGCTTTGAGGCGGAGTACGAGCAACGCCTCGCACGCGGCTGGACGGCCTCGGCCGGTTACCTGTTCGTTGACCCGCGCGTCGAGAGCTTCCCCGCGGATGTCACTCTCGAAGGCAAGCTTTTGCCGCAGGTCGCGCGACAACAGCTCAGCTTCCAACTGCGCTACGCGGGCCGCGGACGCACGACCTTCGCCGTGCAGGGGCGCGCGTCGTCCGCGCAGTTCGACGACGACCAGAACCTTCTGCGGCTCGGCGGCTACTTCACGCTCGACGCCTTCGTCTCGCGACGCCTCGGCCGCGGCGTCGAGGTGTTCGCCGCCGCCGAGAACCTCACCGGACAACGCTACGAAGTGGGCCGCACGCCCGTCCTCACCCTCGGCCCCCCCGCCTTCGCGCGCGTCGGCGTGAGGCTGCGGTTGGGTGAGGGCAGTAGGCGGTAGGCAGATGGCAGCAGGCAGTTCATCCCCGGAGGGGATGCAGACAATAGCCGGGGGTCAGCGAAGGCGCATAGCGCCGGAGGGACGGGCGCGTCCGCCCGCCCCCCCCGGAAGGCCGTTATAAAACGTTCCCACCCTGAAGGGGTGGCACCGGGTTACAGGGTGCGACCCCTTCTGGGTCGGATTCATGTTAATGCGTTGACCGGGGGTGGCGCTTCGGTCGCTTCTGCTCCCTCGCTGACCCCCGGCTATTATGTTTATCCCCTTCGGGGATTGAACCGTCTTACTGCCGTCTGGCTATTCGCCTTCACAGCCTGCCCATCACAACTAACAACTCGGCGTTGAGGATGGCCGCGCCCGCCGCGCCGCGGACGGTGTTGTGGCTGAGGGCGACGAAGCGGTAGTCGAGCACCTTGTCGGGGAGGATGCGGCCGACGGTGACGCTCATGCCGCGGCCTGCGTCGCGGTCGAGGCGCGGCTGCGGGCGGTCGGGCTCGTCGCGCACGACGATGGGGCGCGCGGGCGCCGTGTGCAGGCGTAGCTCCTGCGGCAGCGACGTGAATGACGCGAAGGCTTCGCGCAACTCTTCCGAAGAAGCCTGCCGCGCGAGCTTCACGCGGACGGCGGCCATGTGGCCGTCGCTGACGTTGACGCGGTGCACCTGCGCGCTGACTTTGAACGGCGCATGCTGAATCTCACCGCCCTCGCAGCGTCCGAGAATCTTGAGCGTCTCGGTCTCGATCTTCTCCTCCTCGCCGCCGATGTAGGGGATGACGTTGTCCACGGCGTCGAGCGAGGGCACGCCGGGGTAGCCCGCGCCCGAGAGCGCCTGCAACGTCGTCGCGACGCACGACTCGATCCCGAAGCGCGCGTGCAGCGGCGCGAGCGCGAGCACGAGCATGATGGTCGAGCAGTTCGGGTTCGTCACGATCATCCCGCGGTCGAGCCCGCGCCTGCTCTTCTGCGTGTCGAGCTGCGCGAGGTGCTCGTGGTTGACCTCGGGGATGAGCAGCGGCACGTCCTCGTCCATCCTGAGCGCCGAAGAGTTGCTGATGACGGCGTAGCCCGCGCGCGCGAAAGACTCCTCGGTCTCGCGCGCGATGTCGCCGGGCAGGCTTGAGAAGACGATGTCGCAGTCGAGCGGCGGCTCAGGCGCTTCGACCTTCAGGCCGCGCACAGCCTCGGGCATGTCGCCCGGCAGACGCCACGCGCAAGCCTCGCTGTAGGCTTTGCCCTTCGAGCGATCCGACGCCGCCAGCGCGGCCACCTCGAACTGCGGGTGACCCTCCAACAACTGTATGAAGCGCTGACCCACCGTGCCCGTCGCGCCCAGGATGCCGACCCGATACTTCCTGCTCATAGCTTTTATCGTAAACCGTAAACCGTGAACCGTAAACCGTGACAAGAAAAACTGACCTTAACTTGTCACGGTTCACGCGCTCTTAGCGCTTCCTTCATCCTCTTCACCCCTTCGGCTATCACGTCGAGGTCGGCGCAGAAGGAGACGCGCAGGTAGCCTTCGCCCTCGGCGCCGAAGGCCGCGCCGGGGACGGTGATGACGCCGTGTTCGAGGAGACGCTCGGCCACGGACATCGAGTCGCCGTGCGCGCTCACGTCCACCATCGCGTAGAAGGCGCCTTCGGGCTCGACGGCACGCAGGTTCAATTCACTTGAGAGGAGGCCGAGCAGGTGGTCGCGCCTCTCGCGGAAGGTGCGGCGGAACGTGCGGCGCGCCTCCGCAGCCTCGGCCGTCCACGCGGCGAGTCCCGCCTTCTGCGAGACCGTCGAGGCACACGTCGTCGTGTAGCCGTGCAGGACGAGCGCGCTCTTAACGACATCCGCGTCGCCGCAGAGCCAGCCCAAACGCCAGCCCGTCATGCTCATCGACTTCGACAGCCCGCCGATGACGAGCACACGCTCACGCCGAAACTCGGAGATTGAAGCAGGGCGCTCGGCGCCGAAGTACAGCTCCCGATAAATCTCGTCGCTCACGACGTACGCGCCCGAGCCTTCGAGCCCGGCACTCATCGCGGCCAACTCTTCGCGCGAAAGCACGCGCCCCGTCGGGTTCGACGGACTGATGCATACGACCACTTTCGTCCGCGGCGTGAGCGCGCGCCTGAACGACTCCGCGTCGAACGCGAAGTCACGCGCGGCGGGCATCGTGTAGAACTTCGGCACGCCGCCCGCCATCTTCACAATCGTCGGGTAGGCGACGAAGCCCGGGTCCGGGATGAGCACCTCGTCGCCCTCGTCCACGAGCGTGAGCAGCGCGAGGTAGAGCGCCTCCTGCGAGCCCGCGGTGACGACGACCTGCTCGGGCGTGAGGTCGAGATGCGGATAGTCGGAGGCGACGCGCTCGCGCAGAGCCGGAAGCCCCGCGTGCGTCGTGTAGCCGTTCTGCTCCTCGACGACGACGCGCGCCGCCTCGCGCCTCACGACATCCGGCGTCGGCAGGTCGGGCTCGCCTAAGCCGAGGTTGATGCTCCCCGGCCGCGCGCGGTCGAAGACCTGCCGGATCATGCTCTTCTGTATGCCGCGCAAACGCCGCGCAGGCTCGAACTCGCTCAACGCAGGTAGTCCTCCAACTGCACCGCGCGGTCGGTCTTCTCGTCGCGGTACTTGACGATGACGGGCGCGTAGAGTGAAAGATTCCACTCGCGCCCGTGCTCGGTCGTCACCGCACGCGAGCCGGGCACGACGACCGCGCCCGCGGGAATCTCAAGCGGCGCGTCTTCGGTGCGCCTGTAAACTTCGCCGCGCACAAGGTCATAGACCGGCGTCGCGCCCGTCAAGATCGTCCCCGGCGCGAGCACCGCGCCCGCGCGCACGATTGTCCCCTCGTAGACGCCGCAGTTGCCGCCCACCAGCACGTCGTCTTCGATGACGACCGGCACCGCGCCGACGGGCTCCAACACGCCGCCGATCTGCGCCGCGGCCGAGAGGTGCACGCGCTTACCCACCTGCGCGCACGAGCCGACGAGGGCGTGGCTGTCGATCATCGTTCCTTCATCGACGTACGCGCCCGCGTTGACGTACATCGGCGGCATGCAGACGACGCCCGGGGCGAGGTACGCGCCGTCGCGCACGCTTGAGCCGCCGGGCACGATACGCACGTTGTCCATGATGTGCGTCGGGCGCACCGGGTACGTGTCCTTGTCGAAGAAGCGGAGCGAGGCGTGCGCACTCATGTCCGAGAGCACGCCCATCTTGAAGCCGGCGAGGATGCCGCTCTTGACCCACGAGTTGACGCGCCAGCGCCCTTCCGCGTCGCGCTCGGCGGCGCGCACCTCGCCGCGGTTGAGCGCCTGCTTGAACGACTCGAAGACCTCTCGGTCGGACGAGTCGAACCCGCCGCCCTTCGCGTACAACTGCTCGACCTGCTCACGCAGCGACATGCGTTGACTCTCCCAGAAGTCCCGACTCGGTCAGCACCTCGCGCACGCGCTCCCTCGTCTTCTCCGTCACGGGCACGAGCGGCAGGCGCAGGTTCTCTTCGACGAGTCCCATCAGGGCCATCGCGGCCTTCACGGGGCCGGGGCTCGACTCGACGAAGTTTACGTCCATCAGAGGGAGCCAGCGGTAGTGCAGCCCGCGCGCCTCGTCCCAACGCCCCGCGAGCGCGGCATCGACCATCTTCGACATCGGCCCCGGCGCCTCGTTCGACGCGACCGAGACGAGCCCGTCCCCGCCGAGCGCCAACAGCGCGAACGTCATCGCGTCGTCACCCGAAAGGACGAGGAAGCCCTCGGGCCGTTGGCGGATAATCTCCATGATCTGCGCGAGGTTGCCCGAAGCCTCCTTGACGGCGGCGACGTTCTCGACCTCTCTCGCGAGTCGTAGCGTCGTCTCGGCCGCGATGTTCGAGGACGTGCGGCCCGGCACGTTGTAAAGCACGACGGGCAGCGGCGCGACCGCCTCGGCCACCGCGCGGAAGTGCTGGAAGAGTCCCTCCTGCGTCGGCTTGTTGTAATAAGGCGCGACGATGAGGACGGCGTCGGCGCCGACCTCGCGCGCCGCGAGCGCGTTCTCGATAGCGTGCGCCGTCGAGTTGCTGCCCGCGCCCGCGATGACCCGCCCGCCGTGCTCACGCGCAACCTCGACGGTCGTACCGATGACCCGACGGTTCTCATCCCCCGACATCGTCACGCTCTCGCCCGTCGTCCCGCACGGCACGAGCACGCGCACGCCGCCCTCGCACTGCCGCTTCACGAGCGCCTTCATACGTTCGATGTCCACGCCCCCGTCAGACTTGAACGGCGTGACTAAGGCCGTCGCACACGCGCGCATCCACTCGACGTTCATAACTTGTCACTTCCTTTAAGTATCTCTTCGAGCGTCTCGGAAAATTCGTAGATGCCCGTCCTGCCTTGAATCCAGCGGGCGGCGATCAGCGCCCCGGCGGCGAAGCCCTCACGCGAGCGCGCCGTGTGTGTGAGCGTGATCTGGTCGGCCGCCGAGTCGAAACCGACGCGGTGCGTGCCGGGGATGTGCCCGGCGCGCGTCGAGGCGACGGGCACGTCGGAGCCGTAAGCTTCCGTCACAAGGTCGCGCAGCCTGAGCGCCGTGCCGGAGGGCGCGTCGCGCTTGCGCGAGTGGTGCGCCTCTTCGATGAAGGCCGCGTAGTCGAAGCGTCGGAACAACTCGGCCGCGCGCGCGACGACGCGATAGAAGAGATTGACGCCGACGGAGAAGTTCGCGCCGTAGATGAGCGCGCCGTTCTCGCGCTCGATTGTCCCGCGCACGTCTTCGAGTTGTGCGTGCCAGCCCGTCGTCCCTTCGACTAAGGGTACGCGTGCGAGCGCACAGGCTTCCGTATGGCGCGGGACGGCCTCGGCGACGGTGAAGTCGATGGCCGCGTCGTGGCCGCCGAGAATCTCGGCCAGCTCCTCCGCCGAGAACGCGGCCTCGCGCGACCCGAGCACAGTCGCCACCTCGTCGCCCGCCTCGCGCGCCAGGCGCTCGACCAACTGCCCCATCGCGCCGTGACCGAGTAAAGCCAGCCTCATTCCATCAACCTCACCGTGAGCTTTTGGCCGCAAGCAGCGATTTCACGAGTCGCGTGTAAAGTTCGACGGCCTCTTCCAACTCCTGTTTCGAGATGCGCTCGCCGTCGGTGTGCGCGTCGAGGATGGAGCCGGGGCCGAGCAGCAGCGGCTTGCCCCAGCTCGAAAGGTAAGGGATGTCGGTCGTGAAGCGGACGACCTCGCGCTCGAAGCCTTCGACCGACAGCATCCGCACGGGCTCGGCCGCCGACATGTACTCGACGCGCGCGCGCCCGGCCACGGTCTCTTCGAGCAGCGCCTTGATCGTGCCCGAAGGCTTCACGAGCCTGATCTGCAACTCGGCCGCAGCCTCGGCGGGGATGACGTTGGGGCGCGTGCCGCCCTTGATCGTCCCGATGTTGCAGGTCGTCTCGCCGAAGAACTCGTCGCGCGGCCACGCGCGCGCGCGCAGGTCGGCGAGCACGTCGAGCATCTGCTCAATCGCCGAACGCCCGTGCTCCGGGTAGGCCGAGTGCGCCGCGCGCCCTTCGGTCAGGAGCCTCAGACGCAAGGAGCCCTTCGACCCGACGGCGAGCCTGTTCTCGGTCGGCTCGCCGTTAATCAGGTACTCGCACTCGCGCGCGCACGCGTGCGCGGCGGCGGCGCGCGCGCCGAGGCTGCTCATCTCCTCGTCCACGGTGAAGAGCAGCCCGACCTCTTCGACGCCTTCTTCACGCAGGCGTGCGGCGGCCGTCAGCTGCGCGGCGATGATGCCCTTCGCGTCGCACGCGCCGCGCCCGTGGATGTGCGTCGCGTCCTCGCGCGAAGCGATGAAGGGCGGCACCGTGTCCATGTGCGTCGAGAGTACGACGCGCGGCCGCGCCGCGCGCCTCGCCAGGACGTTCGCGCGCCCCGGCTCGACCTCCTGCGACTCGACTTCGTACCCGAGCCCTTCCAGATAGGACGCGAGGAAGCGGCCGACCTCGCCCTCCTCGCCCGAGAGGGAGGGGATGTCCATCAGCGTCCTTGTCAGCTCGAATAAGTTCATAAAGAAGGAGACAGTAGTCAGTAGAAGAACTGTCGTCGCTCGAACCCTGCGGCTGTCATCCTCAACCTTCTCAAAGCGGAGCCTACTGGCTACTGTCTACTGCTTTTCCGATGTCCGTCAGTAGCTCCGCGGTGCCGCACTCGAAGAAGGCCGCGTGGAGGCGGCGGACGGCCTCGGCGGCGTGTCGCTCCTCGACGACGAAGGTCAGATTGATGTTGGACGCGCCCTGCGAGATGAGCAGGACGTTGATGTCCCTGATGGTCGAGAAGACGCGGCCGGCGATGCCCGGCGTCGCGCGCAGTCCCTCGCCGACGATGCAGACGATGGCGCGGTCGGGCTCGACGTGGACGGCCGCGATGTGCTTCAAGTCCTCCGTGATCGCGTCGAGCGCCGAAGGGTCTTCGAGCGAGAGCGAGACCGAGACCTCGGAGGTGGTGACGATGTCCACGGCCGTGCGGTGGCGCTCGAAGACCTCGAAGATGGCGCGCAGGAAGCCGTAGGCGCCGAGCATCCGCGCCGAGGTGATGTGGACGATCAGGACGCCCGTCTTGTGCGCGATGGCCTTGACGGTGCGCGGCGTCATCTCGGCGTCGAAGTAGACGACGGTGTCGGGCGAGCGCGGAGCCCTTGAGTTGCAGATGCGCACGGGGACGTTGCGGACGACGGCCGGCAGGATGGTCTTCGGGTGCAAAACCTTTGCGCCGAAGTAGGCCAGCTCGGCCGCCTCCGCGTAGGAGAGGCGCGGGATGGTGCGCGCCTCCTTGACGACCCGCGGGTCTGCCGTGAGCACGCCCGACACGTCCGTCCAGATTTGAATCTCCCGGGAGCGCAGGGCCGCGCCGACCAGGCCCGCGGTGTAGTCGGAGCCGCCGCGCCCGAGCGTCGTCGTCTCGCCCGTCGCGGCCGAAGAGGCGATGAAGCCGCCGAGGACGGGGACGACGCCCTCGTTGATTAAAGGTTCCAAATGCTCGCGCGTGTGCCGGTCGGTCTCTTCTTTGAGAGGCGTCGCGCGGCCGTGCTCGTCGTCCGTGATGACGCAGCGGCGCGAGTCCACCTGCCTTGCTTTGAGGCCCCGCGCGTCGAGCGCGCGCGCGAGCAGCCACGACGAAAGCTGCTCGCCGAAAGAGACGACGAGGTCTTGCAGCAAAGGCAGCGGCCTCGACCCTTCCGCGGCTTCGGCGAACGCACGGCCGATCTCTTCCCGCGCGCCGGTCAGGACGCTTTCAAGCTCCGAGAGCGCCGCGTCGGCCTCCTGCCTGTTTGCGCCGTCCGCGAGCAGAGTGCGCAGCGCCTCGGTGTGGCGTTCGAAGTGCTCTTCGAGGTGTTTGAGCGCGCCCACGCCCTCGCCGCCCGCGGCGCGCTCGAAGGCCGCGAGCAGCGCGTCGGTGAAGCGGCTCATCGCCGAGACGACGACCACCGGGTGCGCCTCGCGCTCGGCGCGCACGAGCGCAATCACGCGCTCGAAGGCGCCGGCGTCCTCGACGGACGTGCCGCCGAACTTCATCACAGTGGTCTGAATCGTCGTCACTCTTAAACCGTGTGCGGCTCTGCACACGCGAAGCGCCCGCGCGCCCGCCGCCTCGACTCCTTGAAATGTGGGTGCAGCCGAAGAATACAAAGGCGAATGCTAAAAGGCAAAGGCGGAAGCCCGACCCACAGGGAGGGCACCGGGGGGACGTGAAACGCGGCGGATTTGTTGAGGTGTGAAACAAAAGAGTTGACAGAATGCGCGCCATGCATAAAATAACGGACGTTCGTTTTTGATTGTATGCCGAAACTGAGCCAGGAGGCGTTGGAGGCGCGGCGCGGCCGCATCGAGGAGGCGGCGCGCGAGCTGTTCATTAAGCGCGGCTTCCACGCCACGTCGATGCGCGACATCGCCGAGGGCGCGCAGACTTCGCTCGGCAACCTGTACAACTACTACCGGACGAAGGAAGACATCCTCGAATCCATCATCGGCCGCTACCAGAAGGTGATCGACGCGCGGCTGCGCTCGATCTTCGAGGAGGTCGAGGAGCCCTTCCACCCCGAGAGCCTCAAGCAGTTCGGCCGCATGGTCAAGGAACTCGTGAGCGCGCACTCGGACTTCTGGCTGTTGATGTACATCGACGTGCTGGAGTTCGAGAATCAGCACTTCCGCAAGATGTTCGAGGGGCTGGCCGCCTCCTTGCGGCGCCGCTTCGCGCCGTACTTCCGGCAGTTGAAGGAGGAGGGCGCGCTCTACGACGGCGTCGACCCGGCCGTCGGGTTCACGGCGGCCTACATGCAGTTCTTCAACTACTTCCTGGTCGAGAAGCTCTTCGGCGGCAAGCGCCACCTCGGGCTCTCGGACGACCGCGTGGTCGAGCACCTGACGGACATTTTCTGCCGGGGCGTCCTGCGCCCCGAGAAGCTGCGCGAGATGAACGGGGCGCCGCCCCGCGCCAAATCCAAAGCCAACTGAGGGTGGTCGCGGTGGAGGGAAGTCACCGCCGTCCGCGCCGAGTCGGAGAATAAAAACGTACGTTCGTTTTTAATGTGAGCCGGGCGCCCGGCAGGCCCAAAAGCACGGTAAGCCTTCGCAGGAGGTCTCTTGAAAATGTTTTCCCCTAAGCGACTGTTAGCGCTCTCACTCGTCCTCGTCTCTCTTTCCTGCTACGCGCTGGGGCAGGGCGCGACGGGGCAGATCACGGGCACGGTCGTGGACGCCGCGGGCGCGGTCGTCCCCGGCGCCTCCGTCACGGTCACGAACCTCGCCACCGCGCTCACGCGCGAGGTCACCACGGGTGGCGAGGGCGATTTCGCCGTCCCGCTGCTCCCGCCCGGCCAGTACAAGGTCGAGGTCGCGGCCAAAGGCTTCAAGCGCGCCGTCGTCACGGAGCTGACGGTCAACGTGACGCAGACCTCCACGCTCAACCTCACGCTCGATCCTTCGAGCGTGGAAGAGACTGTGCTGGTGACGGCCGAGGGCACGCTCGTTCAGCAGGAGAGTTCGCAGGTCGGGCGCGTCATCGAGAGCCGCGCCATCAGCTCGCTCCCGCTCCCGACGCGCAACTTCCAGCAGCTTTTGACGCTCTCGCCGGGCACGTCCGCGAGCGTCTCGAACAACACGGAGCTGGGGCGCGGCGACGCGATCATCTCGGTGAACGGACAGCGCACGACCTCGAACAGCGTCCGCATCAACGGCATCGACGCCAACTCCGTCGGCACCAACTCGACGCCGAACATCGCCGTGCCCGCGACCGACAGCCTACAGGAGTTCGTCGTGCAGACCTCGCTCTACGACGCCTCGCAGGGGCGCAACGCGGGCGGCAACGTCGAGGCCGTCACCAAGTCCGGCGGGCGCGAGTTCCACGGGAACATCTACGCCTTCCTGCGCGACGACGCTTTGAACGCCAACGACTTCTTCCTCAACTCGGCGGGCCGCCCGCGCCCGGTGCTTGAGCGCAAGCAGTTCGGCGGCACGCTCGGCGGCCCCGTCGTGCAGGACAAGCTCTTCTTCTTCACGTCGTACCAGGGCACGCGCGAGCGCAACGGCGCTTCGCTCAACAACAGTTTGACGTTCCCCGTCATCCCCGTCGCTTTGACGGACAACAACCGCACGGCCGCAGGTCTTGCGGCGGCGTTCGGGCTGCCCGCGGCGAGCATCAGCCCCATCGCCGTCTCCATCCTGAATGCGAAGCTGCCCGGCGGCGCGTTCGCGATTCCTTCGGCGACGACGCCGTCGGGGCTCTCGCCGCAGTCGGGCATCTCGACCTTCCGCGAGAGCCAGTTCAACGGCAACATCGACTGGACGATTTCGAGCAAGCACACCTTCTCGGCCAAGAACTTCTTCGCGAGCAACCCGACGTTCCAGTCGAACTACAACTTCGCGGGCCTGGGCAACGGCCCGCAGCAGTTGCCGGGCACGGGCGGCGACCTCGACATCATTCAGGCGCTCTCGTCCCTGTCGGACACTTACGTCTTCAGCCCGAACGTCATCAACCAGGCGCGCTTCGGCTTCAGCCGCCTGCGCGTGACCTCCGTGCCGGAGGAGCCCTTCACGGCGCAGCAGTTCGGCATCACGAACCCGCTCGGCAACCTCTTCCCGGGCATGCCGACGCTGTCGGTGACGGGCCTCTTCGTGCTCGGCTCGTCGCCGCTCGCCGACCAGTCTTCGCGCATCAACTCGTTCGGCTTTCAGGACACGCTGTCGATTGTGAAAGGTCGCCACCGCATCAAGGTCGGCGGCGAGTACCGGCGCTCGCAGGTCAACTTCTACTTCAACGCCTTCTCGCGCGGGCAGCTCATCTTCCCGACGTTCGCGAACTTCCTGCTCGGCCAGTCGGTCTCGATCATCGGCTCGGGCGTCTACGACCGCGCCTTCCGCGTCAACGACCTCAACGGCTTCGTGCAGGACGACGTGAAGCTCTCGAACCGCCTGACCTTGAACCTCGGGCTGCGCTACGACTTCTACGGGTTGCCGAAGGAGAAGTACGGCCGCCTCGTCAACTTCGTCCCCGAGCAGTTTCGCAATGGCACCATCGCGTCGCCCGCGCAGCCGCCGAACGGCTTCGTGCAGGCGGGCAACGCGGTGAACCCTCTGCCCGGCGTGCCGCTCGTGGATGACACGCTCGTCCCGCAGGACAAGAACAACTTCGCGCCGCGCGTCGGCTTCGCGTACCGCTTGAACGAGTCGGGGACGCTCGCGCTGCGCGGCGGCTACGGCATCTACTACGACCGCATCTCGACGCGCTTCGCCAACACGCAGCTCTTCAACTTCCCGTACCTCGGCCTGGGCGTCGGCGTCTTCCGCCCGCTCGCTACGCCGTTCGTGGCCGTGCCGCAGCCCGGCGCCTTCCCCGTCAACGCGACCGTGCCGAGCCCGCTCGCGCCGCTCGGCATTCTCATCAGCGGCGTCTACCCCGACCCGAACCTGCGGACGCCCTACATCCAGCAGTACAACGCGAACGTGCAGTGGGAGTTTGCGCGCGACTACCTGCTCGAAGTCGGCTACGTCGGGTCGAAGGGGACGAAGCTCCTGCAACTGCTGACCATTAACCAGCCCGTCTACAACCCCGCGACGAACACCTTCGCCGCGCCGTACGCGCCGTTCGTCTCGGCGCAGAAGAACGCGACCGGCGGGTTGCAGCAGGTGCAGACTTCGTCTAACTCGCACTACGACTCGCTCCAGTTGAGCGTGACGAAGCGTTTCAGCCGCGGCTTGCAGTTCCTCTCGGCCTACACGTTCGGGAAGTCCATCGACTACTACTCGGGCGGCACGGTCAACGAGCTGGTCTCGACGCCCGGCGACCAGCTTAACTGGAAGACGAACCGCGGCCGCTCCGACTTCGACCGTAGGCACCGCTTCGTGACGAGCTTCGTCTACGACCTGCCGGGTCTGGTCGGCAACGACTCGGCGGCGCGCTGGGTCTTGAACGACTGGGGCTTGAACGGCATCGCGACGTTCCAGTCGGGCCTGCCCTTCTCGGTCATACAGGTGCCGGACAACAACACCGTCCAGCGCGCGAACTACCGGCCGGGCTTCACGGGCGGCATCGAGGGCTCGGGCCGCACGCAGGACAGGCTGGCGCAGTACTTCAACACGAACGCCTTCGTCTCTTCGACCTTAACGGGCGGCTTCTTCTCGCCGAGCGCGCCGTTCGGGAACACCGGCCGCAACATCCTGACGGGGCCGGGGCAGAAGAACGTTGACTTCTCCGTCGTGAAATACCTGCCGTTCACCGAGCGCTGGCGCGGCGAGTTCCGCACGGAGTTCTTCAACATCTTCAACTGGGCCAACTTCGCCAACCCGAACAGCAACGTCTCGGTGCCCGCGACCTTCGGCCGCATCACGCAGACGAGCGCCGGCCCGCGCGTCATCCAGTTCGCCTTTAAGTTAAACTTCTAAGGCGGACGGATGCCGAAAGTTACTGTCAGAGGCGTGGAGCTTTACTACGAGGAGCACGGGCGGGGCGAGCCGCTCGTGCTCGTGCCGGGCTTCGGCACGGGGCTTTGGATTTGGTACAGGCAAGTCCCCGCGTTCGCCGAGCGGTTCCGCACCATCGTCTTCGACCCGCGCGGCGTGGCGCGCTCGCCCGCGACGGACGAGCCGTTCACGATGGGCGACTTAGCGTCCGACCTCGCCGCGCTACTCGAAGAGTTGAAGGTCGAAAGCGCGCACGTGCTCGGCGCGAGCTTCGGCGGCTTCGTCGCGCAGGAGTTCGCACTCGCGCACCCGGAGCGCACCCGAAGTTTGATTCTCTGCTGCACGAGCTATGGCGGGACGGGACACGTCCCGCCCGCGCCGGAGACGCTCGCGGCCATCGCCTCGACGAAGGGGCTCAACACGGCGGAGCGCGTGCGCGAGAATCTGCTGCTCGCCTTCTCGCCGCGCTTCGTCGAGGAGCAACCCGATGAGGTCGAGCGCGTCATCAATCTTCGCGCGGAATCGGACGTGCCCGAGCACGCCTACCTGCGGCAGTTACAGGCGGCCTTCGCCTTCGACGCCGCGGCGCGGGTCGGCGGAATAAACGTCCCGACGCTCGTCATCACCGGCGACGCCGACCGGATCGTCCCGCACGCGAACTCCTTCAACCTGGCCGCGGCCATCCCCGGCGCGACGCTGCGCGTACTGAGCGGCGGCAGCCACGCCTTCTTCATCGAACAGGCCGACGAGTTCAACCGCGCGGTCTTCGAATTCATCGAGCAATAACAATTTCAATTTTGAAATTTCAAATCTTCCCATGACCTACGCACGCATCATCGGAACGGGCTCGTACGTGCCCGAGAAAGTCCTGACGAACGCCGACCTCGGCCGCATGCTCGGCGAGGACGTGGACGAGTTCGTCTCGGGCGTGCTCGGCATCCGCGAGCGCCACGTCTGCGGCGAAGACGAGAGCACGGCCGACCTTGCGACCGAGGCCGCGCGGCGCGCGCTCGAAGCGGCGGGCGTCGGGGCGGAAGAGTTAGACCTCGTCGTCCTCGCCACCGACACGCCCGAATACATCTCGCCCGCCACGTCGGTCGTCGTGCAGCACCGGCTCGGGGCGAAGCGCGCCGGGACGTTCGACCTGAACTGCGCCTGCGCGGGCTTCGTCACGGCGCTCGACACGGCGTCGAAGTACGTCATCGCCGACACGTCTTACCAGAACGTTCTTGTCGTCGGCGCCTACGCGATGTCGAAGTACCTCGACTGGTCGGACAAAAAGACGGCGACCATCTTCGCCGACGGCGCGGGCGCGGTCGTGCTGCGCGCCGACGAGGAACGGCCGGGCTTCCTCGCTTCGAAGCTCGTCGCCGAGGGGAGTTACCACGACCACATGGGCATCTACGCGGGCGGCACGCGCATTCCTATCACCGAAAACGTGCTGCGCGAGGGCGTCTGGCAGAAGCTCCGCTTCGCCAAGAAGTACCCGGCCGAGGTCAACACCGAAGGCTGGCCCGCCATCGTCGGCGATGTTTTGAAGAAGGCGAACTTGACGCAGGACGACGTGTCGCTCTTCCTCTTCACGCAGGTCAACCTCAGCACGATCAAGATCGTGTTGGAGAAGATGAATCTGCCCTGGGAGCGCACGCACACGGTCATGGGCAAGTGGGGCTACACCGGCTCGGCCTGCATCCCGATGGTCTTGGACGACGCCGTGCGCGAAGGGAAACTCAAGGACGGCGACATCTTCGTCATGTGCGCCTCCGGCGGCGGCCTCAACATGGCCTGCGCGGCGTTTCGCTGGTAGACGCGACCCGAAGACGGGTGCCCCGCATCGAGTAACGAGTACCCACCGTGAAGCAGGACGAACCCGTCACGGCCAAACGCCGACCCGTTAACGGGTGACGGGTACTCGTCACTCGACTGCGGGGACCTCTTACAGGGAGACGGGAACTCCGTACCTGCTGAGGGAAACCCACAACGGCTTGAAGGGAACCCGCAACCTTATAAAGAGAACCCGTTACGAAGTGAGAGGAACCCGTCGCAAAGTTTCGGATAGGCTGCGGAAGGTTACGGGTTCGCGCGACGAGCTTTTATGAAGTACGCAAACATCTACGCCCTCTTCCGCGAACGTGTCGCGCAGTACGCCGGGCGTGACGTGTTCTACGTGCGCCGCGAAGGGGCTTGGTGTGGGAGTTCGTGGGGGCAGTTCGGCGAGGACGCGCACGCGTTGGCGTCGGCGCTGCTCGCGTCGGGCTTGAGGCGCGGGGCGGCGGTGTGCGTGCTGATGGGGAACGTGCCGGAGTGGCCTGTGTGCGACCTCGGCATCATCGCGGCGGGCGGCGTGTCGTGCGGACTCTACCCGACGAGCAGCGCGGAGCAGTGTCGCTACATCATCGAGCACTCGGACGCGGAGTTCGTCTTCGTAGATACGGCGGCGCAACTCGAAAAAGTGTTGAGCGTGAGGGACGGGCTGACGAAGGTCAAGCGGTTCGTCGTGCTCGACGCGGAAGCCGCGCGTTGGCGCGAAGGCGTCGTGAGCTTCGCAGAGTTCCTGCGTCTGGGCGAGGAGAGAAGGGAAGAGACGGCGGCCGAGCTGCGCGAACGCGCGGAGGGGGCGCGCGCCGACGACACGGCCGTCATGGTCTACACGTCGGGGACGACGGGGCTGCCGAAGGGTGCTTGTTTGAGTCATCGTTATGTCGTCAACAGCGTCGAGTCTCTGCGCGGCGTCGTGCCCGTCTACGACACCGATGTCGCCTTCTCCTACCTGCCCTTCTGCCACGTCGCCGAGCGCATCTCGGGGCTCTACAACCGGCTCTACGCGGGCACGCCCGTCCACTTCGTAGATGATTTGATGAAGCTTGGGCAGTACATGCTCGAAGTGCGCCCGACGGTCTTCGCCTCGCTCCCGCGCTTCTTTGAAAAGATTCACGCGCGCGTCATGGCCGACCTCGAACGCGAGACGGACGAAGTTCAGCGACGCTTTCGTCAAGCACTTGAGACGGGGCGGCGCGTCGTGCGCCTGCGCCAGTCGAAAGACGAAGTGCCGGGTGAACTGTTGTCGCAGTACGAGTCGAACGCGCTGCCCGTCCTTCAGCGCGTCAAGGATTACTTCGGCGGCCGTGTGCGCGTGGCGACCTCGGGCGGCGCGCCGTTGCCTTTGGAGGTGGCGGAGTTCTTCGCCGCCGCGGGGCTGCCGATACTTCAGGCGTACGGCCTGACCGAGAACGTCTGCGTCGCCTTCAACCGTCCCGACAGATACAAGTTCGGCACCGTCGGCCCGCCGATGCCCGGCTGCGAGGTGCGGATAGAAGCGGACGGCGAAATCCTCGTGCGGAGCGAGATGATGTTCAGCGGCTACTACAAGGAGCCGTCGAAGACGGCCGAGGTGTTGCGCGACGGCTGGCTTCTGACGGGCGACCTCGGCGAGCAGGACGCCGACGGCTTCCTCAAGATCACGGGGCGCAAGAAGGAGCTGATCGTGCTCTCGACGGGGAAGAACGTCGCGCCCGCGCTCGTCGAGAACATGATTAAGGAGCACCACCTCGTCAGCCACGCCTACGTCCACGGCGACGGCCGCAGCTACCTCGTCGCGCTCGTCACGCTCAACCCTTCGGAGGCCGAGGAGTACGCGCGCGCGCGCGGGATTGCTTACACGACCTTCGAGGAGCTGGCCGCGTCGGAAGAGATGCGCGACCTCGTCACCTCCATCGTCGAGTCGGCCAACCGCCGCGTCTCTTCGAGCGAGTCGGTGAAGAGATTCGTTATCCTCGGCCGCGACTTCCGCCCCGACCTCGCCGAGGTCACGCCCACGCTCAAGCTCAAGCGCGACGTGGTGGCGCGTAACTTCGAGGACGTGTTGCAAAGCCTCTACGCGTAATTAAATTTGGAATTTGAAATTTCAAATTCTTAGGAGTCACACATGAAGCAACACAGAACGGCGCTGCTCGCGCTCCTGTTCACGTTCTTCCTCTCGGCGACCGCCGCGGCGCAGATGCCGGCCGCGCAGCCTTCGAAGGAGGCGATCGTCTTCGGGCAGAAGATTAAGTACGTCGAGGTGGGCAGCGGCCCGGTCGTCGTGCTGCTGCACGGCTTGGGCGGGAACTCGACCAACTGGGCCTTCAACACGCCCGCGCTCGCGCAGAAGTTCCGCGTCATCGTGCCCGATCAGGTCGGCTTCGGACAGTCGGACAAGCCGCTCGTCAACTATCGCATCGGCACCTACGTGGACTTCCTCGACAAGTTCCTCTCGGAGCTGAAGGTCGAGCGCGCGACGCTCGTCGGCAACTCGATGGGCGGCTGGGTCGCCGCGCTCTACGCCGTGAGGTATCCGGCGAAGGTCGAGCGGCTGGTGCTCGTTGACTCCGCAGGCTTCGCGCCGCCGAAGGAGTTCGACCTGAACGCGCTCTCGGGGCTGAACCCATCGACGCGCGACGAGATGAAGCGGCTGGCGGGGATGGTCTTCTACAACCCTCTGTTCAAGTCCGACGCGGCGGTGGACGTGCTGCTGGCGCAACGCATGTCGGCGGGCGACGGCTACACCATCCAGCGTCTCGTCGAGTCGATCTACCGCGGCGACGACATGCTCGACGGCAAGCTCTCCGCCGTCAAACAACCGGTGCTCATCGTCTGGGGGCGCGAGGACGGGCTGACCCCGCTCGCGCGCGAGGGCGAGAAGTTCAAGCGCGAGCTGCCTGCGGCGCAGATGATCGTCTTCGACCAGTGCGGCCACGTCCCGCAGGTCGAGAAGGCCGCGGAGTTCAACGCGGCCGTCCTGAAATTCATTTCGCAGTGAGCACAGTGGAGAACGTGATGAACTTGAAAGTCGGCGACGCCGCCGAAGTGTCAAAGACCATCGCGGACGAGGACGTGCGCGCGTTCGCCGAGCTGTCGGGCGACCGCAACCCCGTCCATCTTGATGAAGAGTACGCCGCCACGACGCGCTTCGGCCGCCGCATCGCGCACGGGATGCTCGGCGCCTCGCTCATCTCGGCCGTGCTCGCCAACGAGCTGCCCGGCCGCGGCACCGTCTACCTGAGTCAGACGCTCAAGTTCACCGCGCCCGTCTTCCTCGGCGACACCGTCACCGCGCGCGTCGTCGTCAAACACGTGCGCGAGGACAAGCCCGTCGTCACGCTCGAAACCGTCTGCACCAACCAGCGCGGCGAGCGCGTCGTCGAAGGCGAAGCCATCGTCCTCGTGCCGAAGGTTTAAGTGAATGTCCGAAGCGACCGTGAAGCCGGCCGGAGTCGAAAAGATACCCGCGCACTCGTGGTACGCGCTGGGCGTGCTGACGCTGGTCTACGTGCTGAACTTCTTAGACCGCGTGCTGGTCTTCATTCTCCTGCCGCTGATCCGGCAGGAGATGAAGTTCAACGACTTCCAGTTGGGGCTGCTCGGCTCCGCCTCCTTCGCGGTCTTCTACACCGTGCTCGGCATCCCCTTCGGGCGGATGGCCGACCGCGTGAGGCGCAAGTGGCTCATCGCCGCGGGGCTCGGCGTGTGGAGCATCTTCTCCGGGCTGCCCGGGTTTGCGACGGGCTTCTGGTCGCTCTTCATCTGCCGCGTGATGGGCGGCGTGGGCGAGGCCAGCTTAGGGCCGGCGGCGCTCTCCCTACTCTCCGACTACTTCCCGCCGCGCATGCGCGCGACGGTGCAGTCGATCTACTCGTCCGGCATCGCGGTCGGCGGCGGGCTCGCCTTCTTCCTTGGCGGTCAGATAGGCGCGGCGTACGGGTGGCGCTGGGCGTTCTACCTGCTCGGCTTCCCCGGCCTCTTGATGTGCCTGTTCGTGCTCTCGCTGAGGGAGGCGCGGCGCGGGCAGACCGAGGGCGCGGCTGCGCCCTCGTACACGTCGCGGGACTGGAAGGTTTTGTTCAAGACATCGGCGCTGCGCTACCACTACGCGGGCTACGCGCTGTTCGGGCTCGCTGCGAACCAGCTCTCGATCTGGGGGCCGCTCTTCTTCAACCGCGTGCACGGCTTCCCGCTGTCGCTCATCGGCAACTGGGCGGGGATGCTGTCGGTGGCGGCGGGCGTGCCGGGGACGATTCTGGGGGGCGTGCTCGCAGACCGTCTGCGCAGGCGTGGGCGCGGGGGGCGGATGTTCTTCAGCGCCGTGTGCGCGCTCGTCTCGGTGCCGCTGTGGCTCGCGCTGCTGTTCAGCGGGAACGTGTGGCTCCTGATACTTTCGAACTTCGTGCTGCTCGGCGTGGCGCTGATGTGGGTCGGGCCGGCGGCGGCCGATGTGCACGACATCGCCGGGCCGCACCTGCGGGGCCTGGGCGTCGCCATCTACTTCTTCACCGTCACCATCGCGGCCTACGGCGTCGGCGGGCCGCTCATCGGCCGCGTCAACGACGCGCTCGGCGCGGGCGATGTCCCGTCGATGATGCGCTACGGCCTGCTGCTCTGCCCCGCGGCCTCTCTGCTCGCCGCGCTGCTGCTCTGGCGCGGGAGTCGAAAGCTCGAACGCGAAGTTTGACCACAGGGAATGTCGCGTGAAGGCGAAAGAGGTCGGACGAATTTTGAGTCGTGAGCGGAAGGCTTAGTAGTCTACTGTCTTGCCCCCGATGTGGAGCTGTTGGCACGAGACGCTGTAGACGGCGTACTCTTGCGGCGTCTCAGGCCCATCGGGCGTTACACCCATGTCAATGAAACGCCCTTCGCGATCCCAGTTGAAGAGCACCATGACGGACTTGCCGTTTCCCTGTAGCTTCAGGGAGGCCATGGGCAAGCCTGGCTCTTCCGCCGAATGGAGCTTCTCCATTATAGGGTCTCTCTGAAAGTTCAGCCCCGGGTCTATCGCCTTCAATTTAGCCACTGCCGCCTTCATGCGCTTGACGAACTTCTCTTTGGATACGTTCAGGCGGACGTTGTCGCGCGCCTCGTCATAGAGCTGCTCGAACTTCTCCTCGCGCAGGCGCGAGGTCAACTTATCGAGCATCCTGCTCTTGCTCGGAGGGGCGTATACCAGAAAGCTCAACACGGCGAGGCTGATGAGGGCGAGCAGCGTGGGGCGCGACCATTTGCCCCTCGCGTCGGGCGGGTAGTTGATTGAGGTCGGCATCTTCTCGTCTCCGTCTGAAAGCGACTTGAACGTGTTGCCGCGAAGATATCTCCGGCGGGGCGGGGTGTCAATAGCGAGGCCCGGCCGGCGTCGGGCTCAAAACCGCAAACGAGAAAGGCTCACGCCCGTGGGAGCGCGAGCCTTTCACTTACCTGACGTTGGCCGCTAGAGCCGCACGTACTCGAACTCGAACGGCTTGCCCTTGATGCCGGTGGCGGGCGGGGCGATCCAGTTGGCGATTTTGCCGGGCTCGGTAACGGGGTGCATGAGGCTCTGGACGTACTCGCGGTCTGCGCGTGTGGGGAGCCATTCGTCCTTGCGCGCCTCGAACTCTTCGGCGGCGATGATATTCCCGTCGAGGTCGAAGTGTTGGCCCGCGTACTCGCCGACGTGGCGGTGGAAGCGCGTCGAAGGCAGGCGCAAGCGGTAGTCCACGCCCTCCTCGGCGATGTACTTGTTCCAGCGCTCAAGCGCGCGCTCGCAGTCGCGCACGTACTCGCCGCGCAGCACCTCGTTCAAGGCGTTGCGCATCGGCACCTCGCGCTCGCCGATGCGGCCGTCCTCGACCACGGACAGCGTGAACGAGCCCTCCGCCAGAACGTGCTCGTCGTACTTCTTCTGCTCCTGGTAGCGGCCCTTCAAGCCCGCGGCGAAGAAGTCGGCCGCGTTCGAGCTGATCTCGCCGCCGAAGAGGTCGAGCGAGTAGGAGAACCAGTAGTTGATGTAGCGCTGGATGATGTCGAAAGGGATGCCGCCGACCTCGCGCACGTCTTCGTTCTCTTTCATCAACTGCGCGGTGCGGCGGACGACACGGCCGACGCCCGTCTCGCCGACGAAGAGGTGGTGCGCCTCTTCGGTGAGCATGAACTGGCAGGTGCGCGCGAGCGGCTCGAAGCCCGACTCGGCGAGCGCCGAGAGCTGGTACTTGCCGTCGCGGTCGGTGAACATCGTGAAGCAGAAGAAGTTGAGCCAGTCGTCGCACGGCTGGTTGAAGGCTTCGAGGATGCGCGGCTTGTCAGGATTTCCCGAACGTCTTTCGAGCAGCGCGTCGGCCTCGTCGCGCCCGTCGCGCCCGAAGTAGCCGTGCAGCAGGTAGACCATTGCCCAGAGGTGCCGGCCCTCCTCGACGTTCACCTGAAAGAGATTCCGCAGGTCGTACAACGAAGGGCAGGTCTGACCCAGACGGCGCTGCTGCTCGACCGACGCGGGCTCGGTGTCGGCCTGCGTGACGACGATGCGGCGCAGGGCGTTGCGGAACTCGCCGGGGACTTCTTGATATGCGGGCTGCCCCATGTTGTCGCCGAAGTTGACGCGCGCGTCCGCCTCGGCCGGCTTGAGGAAGATGCCCCAGCGGTAGTCGGGCATCTTCACGTAGTCGAAGTGCGCCCACCCGTCCGCCTCGACCGAGATGGCCGTGCGCAGCCACACGTCCTTGTCCTGAAAACCCTCCGGCCCCATCTCGCGCCACCAGTCGAGGTAGTTCGGCAGCCACTTCTCCAAAGCGCGCTGAAGCCGCTTGTCGCCCGACAGATTGACGTTATTAGGAATGCGCTCGTGTAACTCCATTATGCCTCCGGCATAGTTTTCAGTTTTCAGTAAAACCGCCGCGACTGTCTCTGGCTGAAAACTGAAAACTAAAAACTGCTAAGTCCTCTTGTAATCGAACTGCGGCTGCGTCGGCTTGCCGTAGTTGGTCAAAGCGCCCTGCGGGCCGACGGCGTTGGGGCGCTGGAAAATCCAGTTCTGCCAGGCGGTGAGCCGGCCGTAAATCTTGGTGTCGAGCGTCTCGGGGCCGGCGAAGCGCAGGCTCGCTTCCATGCCGGTCAGCGCGTCGGGCGAGAGCGAGGTGCGCTCCTCGACGGCGACGCGGATTTCGTCCTCCCAGTCGAGGTCGTCGGGGGCGAAGGTGATGAGGCCCGCCGCCTCCGCCGCTTCGGTGTCGAAGCGGCCGACGTGTTTGAGGACGGCGCCGGCGCGCTCGGGCTCGGCGAGGAAGCGCGACTGAAGGCGCGTCAGCCCGTTCGACATCGGGAGCGCGCCCGCGTTCAATTCGCTGGTCGCCAATTCAACTTTCTGCCCGGGGTCGTTGAGCATGTAACTGCGGTCGGAGGCGAGCAGGAGTTCGAGCAGGTTCCCGGCGAAGCAACTGCCGGGCTCGGCCAGCGCGAAGAAGCTCTTGGCCGTCAGGTCGAGGCGGCGCAGCACGCGCGACATGTACAGGATGGTCTCGCGGACGAGCCAGTGCTCGCGGTTCTCGACCAGAACCCTGTCAACCGCGAGCACGTCATCGATCTCGCCCTCGGCGCGCAGCAGGACGAGGCCGACCTCCGGCTCGTTCATGCGCAGGTGCAGGAGCGCGTCATCCAGCTCGCGGTACGCGCGCAAAGGCCAGTACGCGTCGCCGAGCTTCTGAATCTCCACGACCGTCGTCGGCAGGTTCGACTCCGGCCCGCGCACGGTCAGTTCCGCGTGGCGCGCCTCGCGGTTCAGCTTCAGAGAGACGTACTTGTACTCGCGTCCCGCCTCGCCGGCCTCGACCTCAAGCGGGTTGAGCTTAATGCCCGGGCCTTCCGCTTGCCCTTCGGTCTCTTTGAGAATCTCCGCGACGCGCGCCTCGACGCCCTCCTGAAACTTGCTCGTCGGGAAGTGGCCGTCGATTAAGCCCCACTCCCGCGCGCGCTTCGCCTTCAACCCCTCGGCCAGGGTGGAGAACACATCGGCGCGGTCGCGGCGCACCTTGCGCTTGTCAACCAGACGGGTGAGCCCGCCCGTGCCCGGCAGCACGCCGAGCAGCGGCACCTCGGGGAGCGAGACCGCCGAGTTGCCGTCGTCAACCAGGTAGATTTCGTCGCAGGCTATCGCCAGCTCGTAGCCGCCGCCCGAGGCCGTGCCGTTTAAGGCGGCGAGGTAGCGCTGGCCCGAGTGCGCGGACGCGTCCTCGATGGAGCAGCGCGTCTCGTTCGTGTACTTGCAGAAGTTGACCTTGAAGCCGTGCGCCGAGGTGCCGAGCATGTAGATGTTCGCCCCGGCGCAGAAGATGCGGGGCTTCAGACTCTTGACGACGACGACGCGCACCTCCGGGTGCTCGAAGCGCAGGCGAGCGACGGCGTCCGACAGCTCGATGTCAACGCCGAGGTCGTACGAGTTGAGCTTGAGCTTGTAGCCCTCGGCGAGGGTCTCGTCCTCCTGCACGTCCATCGAGAGCGTGGCGACCGGCCCCTCGACCTCAAGCTTCCAATGCCGGTAACGCTCCGGCGCGGTCTCGAAATTAATCATTCGGCTCAGGTGAACTCCCACAGGCATAAATTTCTCTTGGGCGCGAAACCCGAATTATACCTGTTGCCCGGCCGGAATGCATTTGGCGGGCGACCCAACAAAATTATCTCTTCAGGTCTGCCCGCGGAAGGAGGCGCGAGCATAAAACAGTGAGGGCGAGACCATGTTTTGTAACGAAAGCCCCCCCCAGACCAGTACGGGCGTG
>CAXTSK010000014.1:0-595 GCA_964246655.1 uncultured Pyrinomonadaceae bacterium | reverse complement strand
CCCCCCCAAAACCCCCCGCCGCCCCCCCGCGCCCCCCCCCCCCCCCCCCCCCCCCTTCGCAGGTCGGTGCTTGCCTTCCGGCGCCTAGTGGTTCGCGTTATGGTTCGCGTTGCCGTTGGCGTTATGGTTGGCGTTGCGGTTGCCGTTCCCGTTGCCGTTCCCGTTGAGCGTGCTGACGCCCGAGGTGTTCTTGTTGCCGTTGTCGTTCGTGACCACGCCCACGTTGGACGGGGCGCTGTTGGCGTTCAAGTTCTTCGGGACGTTGGCGTTCGTCTCCACCGCGGAGTTGCGCGTGGCGTTGGCGTTCGAATTCGTGTTCGAGTCGCCGCCGCCGCACGCCGCGCTCCACGTCGCGACCCCGAGTAAGCAGATTAAAGTTAATGTGCGTCGCATCTATCCTCCCGACTGTTAAGGCCGTGTCCGACGGCGCAGCTTAGCGGTAGACCTCTTCGCCGCGGTGGTTCTTCCACTCCTTCTCGAAGTACTCGGCGTCCTCGTCCGAGCGGGGCGTGACGCCCATGAGGATGCCGCCCTCCTCGATGCCCTTCTCGTAGTGCTTGACGCGCTCCTCGGGGATACCGGCGCCGACCAGCGC
>CAXTSK010000013.1:17554-25087 GCA_964246655.1 uncultured Pyrinomonadaceae bacterium | reverse complement strand
GCGCTCAGGGCACGCGCACGCGCGGCGCCGCCGCGGCGGGCGCGGTCGGGCGCGGAGCCGACGAACATCAGGTCGCCGCGGTTCGCGCAGTAGTCGAGCGCGGCACGCACGACGGAGATGCCGTCGTCCGAGTTTGTAAAGAGGTGCGTGTCGGGACAGGTGAGCAGTTGGACGCGTACCGGGTCGAAGGCGGAGAGCCCTGTGCGCGCGGCGTTGTCGCCGATGAAGTCGCCGACCGTCGCGGTGCCCTCCACACTGCCGGAAAGCGGCTGGCTGGAGGCGACGGCCGGGTTCTCGTCGCCGCTCGGCGCGGCGCCGCTCATGTCGTCCGCACACAGGTAGCGCGAGCCGGTCAGCGGGTGATTAAGGCGCCCGACCACGTAATCGGGCGAGTCGGGTTCCATGCTCAACTGCTCCCAGTCCTCGACCGGCACGAAGTCGGAGGTGGGCGTCGGCTGGTAGCGCACGGTCAGGCGAAACTCGGCCGTGCTGACCGCTGTGCCCGCGGCGAGCGCGGGCGCGATCTCCTTCTCAAGGGTGACGCTGCTGGTGTCCGGGTTGATGGCTTTGATCTTCCGGTGGAAGGTGGCGCCGCCGCTGGTCACGCGCAGCACGCTACCGACGCGGAAGCCGCCGAGCGACTTGAGTCGCGCCGTCGTCGCGTTGACCGGCGTCGCCTCCAGCAAAGGCGTCGAGCCGCGCGGGTCGTCGCGCACGTCGAGCCGCAGGCGCTCGCCCCAGCGGCCCGGGTCTTTCTGTCCACGATAGCCCGCCCACAGACGCAGAGCCGCAGTTGCGGTCGGCGCCACGCGGTTGTTCAGGAGGACGGAAGCGGCGGCGCTGTCTTTACCGGCGACGCGGCTGACGTAAGCCTCGCGACCGCCGTTGAGGAAGAAGCCCTCGACCGCATAGGCGAGATAACTATCAGCGCGGTATGCGCCGAAGCGTTCGCGGAACTGCGCGAGACTGCTGACGCGCAAAGGCCGGTGCGGGATGCCGCGCTCCGTTAGACCCAGGAAGGCCGTGACGGAGGTCGGTGCCGCCTCAATCGTAGGGCTCGCCCGCCCGTCAACCTCGACGACGTTCACGCCAATGTTTGTAGCCATTGCCGTAACTCCTTCCGTTTACCTCACTCGTCCGGCCCCAGTGGTAAGTCTTCATTGCCTCGCGCCCCCATTTGAAAGCGGCGCGGTCACCAACTCGTAACGGCGTACGAGCTTCGCCTCCTGCCGCGCGGCCGTCTCCATGCGCGCGCCGATGCGGACGTAGACGGGCGCAGGTGTGTCCTTCGGGCGGTCTTCGATGGGCGGTGCGGGCAGAAGCCAGACGGGCGACGGCGAGCCGTTGACGCGCAAAGCCGTGTCGGGTGACAGGCGGCGCGCGATAAGTCCGTAGGCGAGCGCGAGCTGCATGTGGTCTGTGGCGACGGGCGTGAGCTGGTAGTCAAGGAGGTAGGCGCGCGCGCCGGGCCGCGTGCTGTAGATCGTCGCACCTTCACGCGGGCGGAAACTATCGCGCTGTGTGATATAGGCAGTCCGCTCGGGGTCTTCGCGCAGGTCGATCAGGGTCGCGACGAAGGCGGGCGCGGGCGCCGCGGGCGGCGTCGGCGGCGTCGCGAAACAGAGAGGCACCGACACCGAGACAGTCGCCGTTCCCATGACCAACGGGCCGCGTACCTTGTCGTCGGCGGCGAAGCCAAGCGTCGTCGTGTTGTTGACGCGGTCGTGTGTGACGGTGCGTACGTCGTGCGTCTCGTCGCCCGCGTTGCCGCCGCGCACGACGATGCGATTGCCCGCCGTGAAGCCGGGCGCGTAGACGATGGCGATCTGCACGTCGTCCGCCTTCGCCGGCTTCGAGAGCGGCACGCCGGTCAAACCGGGCAACGTTAAACGGCCGTCGAGCTGCGCCGCGAGCGCGCGCTCCACGTCCGGAATCAAATCCCCGCGCACGGCCAGAAGCTCATCAAGGTTGCAGACGAACGGCAGGTCGTCAAGGCACTTAAAACGGAAGCTGCGCACCGCGCCGCGGCGGTCGGCCTGGATGCCGATGCGGCGCTGCTCCCAGCAGCCGGCCCGGTTGACGGGTATGAACCAGCGATGCTCCTCGCCCGCCGCGTCGTTCTCGTCGGAGAAGGAGAATTCGAGGAAGAAAGGGGCCGACGCCTCGCCGTCGGCTGCCCTGTTACTCCGCACCCAGAAACAGATCTCGTCAAACTCGTTCAGGTCAATCGCCGACATCGGCGCGAACGAGGCCGCCGCGCCCGCCGCGCCGGCCTCGGCCTCCAAACGGTTGCTGCCCGCACCCTCGACGAACTCGCCCGCGTCCACAGACACCTTCAGCAACGACTTGTTTGAAGAAGTCCACGCCTCATCCATCATGTGGACAGACAAACTACTCATAGGCTCCAACTCACTCCGCCCCGATACCTTCAGACGGGTAGCGGGTATAACAGCCGGTCGTTAGCGGCAACGTCTTTCCCGCGTCTGTCGCAGCGTCTTAATAGAGCCGGCGCGGGATAGTGTGAGGTATACTCGCGGGCGTCTGCGGCTGGCCTTGGAGGTTGGAGCGCGGCGGTCGAGTCGCGGGGTGAGTATGACGGGCCTGGGAGCTTGAGGGATGACTTACTCCGAGCGCGTGCTGATCCTGACCCCGGCCAAGGACGCCGCGCGCCACATGGCGACGTACCTGCGCGGGCTCCACAGCCTGACATACCCGCGCCAACTCCTTTCGCTGGCCGTCCTCGAAGGCGACAGCACCGACGGTACCTACGAACTGTTCGCGCAACGTCTCCCCGAGTTGAACGAGACGCTGCGCCGCGCCGAGCTTCATAAGAAGGACTTCGGCTATCGTCTCCCGCCGGGCCTCCCGCGTTACGCGCACCACCTACAGGTGCGGCGCCGCTCCGTCCTGGCAAAGTCACGCAACCACCTTCTCTTCCGCGCGCTCGACGACGAGGACTGGGTGCTCTGGCTCGACGTGGACGTGGTCGAGTACCCGCCGGACGTGATCGAGCGTCTGCTCGCCGCCGGCAAGGAGATCGTCCAGCCCAACTGCGTCTACGAGTACGGCGGGCTCAGCTTCGACCTCAACGCGTGGCGCGACCACGGGCGGCTCCACCTGCACGACCTCCGCTCGGAGGGCGACCTCGTCCCGCTCGACAGCGTCGGCGGGACAATGCTGCTCGTGCGCGCGGACGTGCACCGCGACGGCCTCGTCTTCCCGTGCTTCCCTTACGGGCTTCCGAACCCGAAGATCAGGACTAACAACTACTGGATGGGCGAGCTGGAGACCGAAGGGCTGGGCATCATGGCCTCCGACCTCGGCGTGCAGTGTTGGGGCATGCCCAATCTCGAAATCCGTCACGACCGCTCTTAAACCGTCACGAACGCTCCCGAGTCCGACCGAGTGATTAACGCCTTCTGCTTCTACTTCGGCGACGACGGCTGGTCGCGCCACGCGCGGCCCCTGACGTGGGGTCACGCGGTGACGACCGCGCGCCGCCTCCTGTGGCAGCGAGCATGAGCTTCGAGGACGCACAAGCGGATGCGTTGGAAGCGTCGAAGTATCAGGCGATGCTCGACCGCGTCGTCGCGCAGGCGCACGTCTACCCCGAGGGCAGGTTTGGGGGGCGTGGCGCCGTCGTCTGCGGCGGCGGCAACACTTACTTCGCTTGCGCCTGGGTCTGCATTGGAATGCTGCGGAGGCTCGGCTGCGCGCTGCCCGTAGAACTCTGGTACCGCGGCCCCGCGGAGATGAACGCCGAGATGCTCGACCTCATGAAGTCGGCCGGCGTCGTCTGCATGGACGCGTACGAGGTCGCGCGCCGTCACCCCGTGCGCAGGCTCGACTCGTGGGAGCTGAAGCCGTTCGCCATCGTCAACAGCAGCTTCGAGGAGGTGCTCTATCTCGACGCCGACAACGTTCCCGTGCGCGACCCCGAGCCGCTCTTCGACTCGCAGGGGTACGCCGAGACGGGCGCGGTCTTCTGGCCCGACCGCTACACGGGCGGCCCCGGCTCGGGGCTTGAGTGGCTGAAGCGCAGCGCGTGGGAGGTCTGCCGCGTGCCTTACCGCCTTGAGCCCGAGATGGAGGCCGGCCAACTCTTCATCGACAAGCGGAGGTGCTGGCACCCGCTCGCGCTCGTGCTCCACATGAACGAGCACTCCGACTTCTACTACGCGCACTTCTACGGCGACAAGGACACCTTCCGGCTAGCGTGGCACAGGGCCGGGCGCGCGTTCGCGCGCGTGCCGCACCCGGTCAGGAACCTCGGCTCCTCCGACGTTATCGTGCAGCACGACTTCGAAGGCCGCCCCCTCTTCCAGCACCGCAACGGCGACAAGTGGAGCGTGACGCGCGAGCCGAAGCGCGTCCCGGGTTTTGTGTCCGAGGACGCCTGCCGCGCGCTGCTCGCCGAGTTGAAGGCGCGCTGGCGTCCGCCCGTGCGGCGGCTGCCCGCGGAGTTCACAGAGGCGGAGCGCGCCGCGTACGAAGAGGTCTGCGCCGCGAGGTCGTTCGAGTATCAGTTGGAGGGCCGCGGCGCGCGCCTGCTCGAACTGCGGCCGGACTTCAGCGTCGGGCACGGCGCCGCGCTGATGGAGGTGGCCTGGATGGTCGAGGAGGACAAGGACGGCGAGGCCGTCCTCTCGATACGCAACGCCAACGCCCCGACGTGCTTCCTGCGCCGCGCGCACGGCGGCGCGTGGGAGGGGCGCTGGCGCGTCTACGACCGCATGCGCGTCCGCCTCGTCCCGGCGCCGCACGCCCTTACCCTCTGAAACAGTCACCCTGATTAGCTTTCAGGAAGCCGGGCTGAGCCGGACGGCCCGCGCCGCCGGAATCACGGGCAGATGACGTTCGATGTGACCGCGAGCTTGGAGGGCTCGATGTACTTCGCACAGTGGCGCAGGAGCCCTTGGGGCGTGTGGCCTTGCGTGAGCAGGAGGTTGTTGTAGTGGAACTCGCCCGAGAGGTACTCGACCTTCTCCAGCGAGCGGGTCGTGAGTAGTATCTCGTATTCGGAGCCCTCGCAGTCGATCTTGAGCAGCTTACAGCTTTCGAGGCCGAGCGCGTCGAAGACCGCGTCGAGAGTGGCGGAGGGGATCATGTCGGCGGGCCGGTCGGCGAGCGTCAGCGAGTGGCAAGTCGCGCCGCCCGAGTTCTCCGGGTCGGTCGCCATCTTCAGCAGGCGCCCGTCGCCGCTGATCCCGAAGTTGTGGAGGCGGACGTTCGACACGCGGTTACGCTCGACGTTCTCGCGCAGCAACTCGAAGTTGGCGGGGAAAGGCTCAAAGGCGTGCACCAGCACTTCGGGGTGGCGCAGGCCGACGTAGACGGCGAAGAGGCCGACGTGCGCTCCCACGTCGAGGACTATGTCGCCGGGCGCGAAGTCGATGCGGTCGAGACCGTAACAGTCGTCCGACATCTCCTGCGAGACTATGTCCGCCGAGAGGGAGCCCGGCAGGTCTGCGGCCAAAATGTCCACGCCCTTGATGCTGAACCGTCGCGCTTCGGTCACGCCCGTTCCTCCCATAGAATTTCGATGAGCCGCGCGGCGGCCTTCTCCCATGTGTACTCGCCGACGATGCGTGACTGCGGCGAGTCCTTCGGCGCAGCCCCGCCGCGCACGATCCGGCGGATAATCTCGACCGCCGCGTCCTCGTCCGGCTCCCACCAGCCGAGCCCGTCGAAGAAGACGCGGTCGGCAACGCCCATCGTCCCCTCGAACTCGGCCGGGCGCAGGGTGGTCGGGATGAGGAAGGCGTCTTCGTCGCGCAGGTAAGAGAGGTAGGCCGTGTGGCGCGGCGCGACGAGGTGGAGGCCGGCCGCCGCCGCCTCCATCATCGCCTGATCCCAACCCTCGCCGCGCGACATCGAGAGATAGTGCGTCGCGGAGGCGTAGAGCGAGCGCACCTGCTCGTGCTTCTTGGGCGGTCCTATCACCTGGACGGCGCCCGGGGCGCCCCGCGTCCCCCCGAGCCTCTGCTGCATCGCAGCCACGTCGGCGCGGAACTCCTCGAAGACGCCCTGCTGAAAGACGCTGACCTTGAGCAAAAGTATCGCGTCGTCTGCGGGACTGGTCGCGCGTATCCACGAGCGCAGCAGGCCGAGGTGATTCTTGCGCGGGCGCAGCTTCGCGACGTTCAGGAAGCGCGTGCGGTAGGAGTCGAGCGGCCGGCCCGCGGGCGTCTGCAAGGGGAGCGGCTCGGCGGGCGCGGAGAAGAACTCGCCATCTACGCCGAGCGGGCAGATGCGCAGGCGTTCGCGGGAGACGCCGCCACGCGCCCAGGCTTCGTAGGACGAGACGGTCGGCAGGATGACGAGGTCGTGCGCGCGCGCGCAGTCGGCCCACTGGCGCGGGATGCGGTCGGCCTCGAACATCGTGTAGTTGACGTTGCGCAGTCCCGCGCGCGGCCACGCGTGGTTGGGCATCGTGAAGTGAAGGAGCGTGTCGGCGCCGACCGGCGCGTCGAGCGTGTCGAACCAGGTCTCGCGCAGCGCGTCGGGCAAGTCCACAGACCAGCCCGGCAGGTGCGTGAGGCGGACGCGGACGCCCTGCCGGACGAGCCGGCGGACGAACTCGCGCGTGTGGCGGTCGTACCCGCTCGCCCCCTTGAACGGCCCGATGACTTCGAGACTCTTTGCGTCGGTCATCCGCTTTAGCCCAACGTGAAGGCGGGGCCCTCTCGACCGACGACGGAGTAAGGCCGGGGGAGGGGATAGTGGCGCGTGGCCTCGCGCAGGCGGTCGGCGTTCGCTTGGAGGTGCGCGTTCGACGTGCGACAACTGCTCATGCGGTAGTGGTGTTCGCGCGAGAAGGTGTTGCGGCCGTGGTATTGGTAAAGGTAGAGATGGCCGGCGCCGCCCAGGTGCGCGACGGGTGCCGAGCGGTAGAGCGTTTCAAGGAAGACTGAGTCCTCGCCCTGCCGCGCGAAGGGGCCCTCCTCGGGGTACTTGAAACGCGCGTCGCGGAACATCAGGAGCGTGCCGGGCGCGAGCTGCGCCGTTCCTTCGAGCGCGCCGTCCACCGTCCAGTCGATCCAGCAGAGCATCCGCTGCTCCTCGATGAACTGCAAATGGTCTGTGAGGAAGCAGGCGGCCGCGCGCGCGCCCAGCATGTGCCCGACCTGAACGGCGAGCCGGTCGGGGTGGTTATAGTCGTCGTCGTCCCACTGGCAGATGAGTTCGCCGCGCGCCTCCTCCATCGAGATGTTCCGCAGACGGCCGAGCGTGAGCCCGTCGCCTTCGGGGTAGAAGAAGCGCACGCGTTCGAGCCCGAGCGCCGCGACGTAACGTTCGAGCGCGCGGCGGAAGACCTCGGAGCCGTCCGTCACGATGAGAAGCTCGCGGTCTTCGTACCTCTGCGCGGCGAAGGAGCGTATCGAGCGCTTGGCCAGCGTGAGCCGGTCGAGCGTGACCATCAGGCAACTGACGCCCGGCGGCTTTCCGCTGACGACGGCCGGGGCCTGAGAAGAAACGGGCGCGGGTTCGGGCGCAGGCTCGGCACTCTCGGCGTTCCACACGGCGTCGGAG
>CAXTSK010000013.1:0-17544 GCA_964246655.1 uncultured Pyrinomonadaceae bacterium | reverse complement strand
CGGTCGGCTCGGAGGCCTCCGGCGACTGTTGCAAGAGGCGCGCGCGGAAGGCGACGGCCGAGCGGCCGGCGAGCCTCGCCGCGCCTTCGAGGAACGCCCACTCGCTCGGCGCGGGCTCGGCCGTTCCGAGTCCGCCCGCGGCCAGACGGAACTGGCCGTAGGCAAGCTCGCAGCCCACGTCCTCGAACTCCGCGAGCACATGCCTCAAGGCCGCGGCGTCGGCGAGGCGGCTCTCGGGCATGAGCACGAGGACGACCTCTTCGGGCGCGGCCTCTTCACGCACGTGCCGCGCGACGGCCGCGCGCCAGCCTTCCGCGTCTACGCGCGAGAAGGAGAGCCGCGCGTCGTCCGCGGGGACGCGCGCCGAGTGGTCGGACTCGGAGCCGTAGTCGAGGAAGACGGCCCTGAAGGCGTCACACTCCTGACGGCGAAGGCTGTCGATGCAGTCGTCCAGTTCGGGCCCGGGATCGCGGAGGGGGACGACGATTCTCAGGCTCGGCCCTCCGCCCGCCGCCGCCGCCTTCGGGAAGAGCGCCTGGAGGCTGAAGCGGCGGTTGCGCACGACCTGCTCTATCGCGTGCGGCGGCAGCAGCCCCGAGCGCAGCAGGCGGTTGTTGGTCGCAACGGCCTCGGCGTGTTGGCCCACGTAGTAGCAGGCGACGGCGTACTCGATGGGGAGCTGGTGGTCGTAGAGCGTCTGTTCGACGAAGAGGCGGTTCGGGCCGGGGCAGGCGATCCCCATCGCGCGGCTGAAGAAGAGGTGCGAGGTGTGGTGCTCGCCCTTGCGCTGGTAGTGCATGCCGACGCGGTAGAGGGGGCCGGCGCGGTCGGGCAGGCACTGCCACGCGGTCAGGTAGCCGTCGAGCACTTCGGGCCACGGCGCGCCCATCCGCTCTCTGAGTTGCGCCACCTGATAGAGCGAGTACCAGACCTCCTCGGGCCACCCGCCCATCTCGGCGCGCCGCTTGTAGTAACGCAGCGCCAGTTCGAAGTCGCCCGCGTCGCGGTAGCTCTGTGCAAGGTAGAAGACGTAGCGCGTGTTCTGCGGGTCGTCGATGAGCGCGCGTTCGAGCAGGAGCGCGTCGCGGCGGTACGTGTGGGCGTCGCGCGCGCGCGCCCCGTCATGGAAGGGGACGGTCTGGAGCCCCCGCAGCAGCTCCTCGGTGCGCGCCTGCTCGCACGTAATGTACTCGTGCAGCACGCCCTCGTAGCGCCACGGCAGAGAGTTGCTCACGAGCTGGCGGCGCATGTAAGAGCAGCCGCCGTAGAGCACCTGTATGTAGTAGGAGTCGCAGACAAGCGCGGGCAGCTCGAAGCCGGGCGCGATCTGGAGGATTTCGTCGGCGTCGATGACGAGCACGTAGTCGCCATGGCCGCGCGCGAGCGCGAGGGCCTCGGAGCGGTTGTGCGCGAAGTCCCGCCACGGCCGCTCGTGCAGCTCGCCGGGCACGTCCTTCAGGTGCTCGCGGATAATCTCCTGCGTGCCATCGGTCGAGCCGGTGTCAACAATGACCCAGTAGTCCACGAGCGTCCGGACGGAGTCGAGGCAGCGGCGGATGACCGGCGCCTCGTCCTTGACGATCATGTTGAGGCAGATGGTCTGTCCCTGTGAGTTCATACTTTTGTCGAGTCCCGCCGGCTCTCAGGCTTCGATGTTCTCTCCGGCCTTTTTGTGAAAGGTAAGGACTCTGTTTCCTGCGGAGACGTGAAAGAGGTCGAACGATGATTGAGACGGACGGCTTACGAACGAACTTGCGCCTCGATTATACACCGCCGCGCGCGCAAAGAATCGTCCCACCGACAATATTTGCACGCCGAATATTTGCGCCGCTTAACAAGGTTGTTGAGGATTAACGGGCTGAATCATACAGCTTTGACAATGCCGTCCGTCAGGCTGAGAAATATGTTGACAACCTCCGACACCATTACTACCATCACCCGGTAACTTTACCGTCGTGCCCCGATCCTTAACGCAAACTCTTTACTCTACGTTTTCTTTTTCTCAGCAATAACTCTTTCACGGGGTTCGCACGTCCAAGCCGGTTCACCTCGCTGTCACACTAAGCACGCCCTACCGGTGCATACGGAAGGAGACCGCCATGTCCTACAGACTTCTCCTTATCGCCCTTCTGCTTTTCCTCTTAGCCTCCTGCACCGACCCGCAGGTCGCGGTCAACAACGCGCCCCCCGGCGCCACGCCTGGCGCCACGCCCGGCGCGGCCACGCCCGCCGCGTCGGCGAGCCCCGCGCCGACGCCTTGCGACTTTACCCAGGCCAACCGCGGGAACTGCGCGTGGCAGCTTTTTGTCCAACTGAACTCTCCGACGACCACGCCCACCCCCAAGTACTGGGAGACGAACTACCGCTCGTCGGAGACGGTCTACCTCGCGACCGGCTGCCCGCCGCCGGCCTGGGGGCAGACGCCGCCGCCTCCTCCGACCGTGCAGCAGCAGGCGCAACAGCTTCCGGGCTACGTGCCGGGTTCGGTCATCCACTCTCTCGGCAACGTGAACAAGTTTCAGGTGGACGGCCTCGTGCTCAAGGACAAGTGGGGCGGGAACGTGCTCTACCAAATCCTGATGAATCAGGACACGTTCAACTACATCGTCCAGCGCGGCTTCTACAACGTGGAGGGGCAGGAGCAGGCCGCCACGAACAACCAGCCCGCCAACTTCCCCGCTACCTCGTTCGAGCTGAAGACCTCCTGGATTTGGCTCGGCGCCGACCCGGCGAAGTACAACGACCTGAAAGGGACGTACTACATCGTCCCCGCGTACTACGAGAACGTCGTTAACGGCAAGTCGCTGGGCTACGTGGTCGGCAACGCGGCGATGGCGGGCATGCACATCATCAACAAGCAGCAGCCGGATTGGATCTGGATGACGTTCGAGAACGTGAACAACCAGACCTACGTCCCGAAGGCGAAGCTTGAACTGCCCGTCCCCGACTACGCCGTACAGGCCAACAAGACTTATCAGCAACAACTTCAGGGTTCCGTCTTCGCCAGCTACCAGCTCGACGGCGTGCAGTTGGCTTTCGAAGACCCGAAGCTGCTCGCCAACGCGACCATCGAGAGCGCGTTCCAGAAAGAGTCTTCGTGCATGACCTGTCACGCGCTGGCCTCGATCAAGCCCAACGGGGCCTACTTCAACATCGTCAACAATCAGGGCGGCAACGTCGCCTACTACACGGGTAACCCGCCCAACATGACCGGCTGGACATCGTTGGACTTCGTCTGGTCTCTGAAGCGCGCCTCGCGTCGAAACAACAACACCTGCACGCCGGCGCAGTGACGGCCGCAAGGAGGACTCACCATGAGCGTACTCTCGTTCCCGCGTATCTACTTCAACGGCTACATGGGCTGGGACCCGGCGACGGGCAACAACAACGACTACCAGCCCATCAACGACGGCCAGAACGCCTCGCTCAACTGGGACTACTTGAGTTCGTACGGCGTGACGGGGCCGCTCGGGCCGACGGGGCCGACCGGGGGCACCGGCCCCTTCACGCCCGAGTTCCGCGAATGGGTCATCACGGGCAACCTGGACCCCTGCAACCCCAGTCCCGGCCCGACCACCATCGACACCAGCCCCGACTGTAGCTGGCCGGTTGGGCCGACGCTCGACAACTGCCACATGGGCAGCCGTTGGAACTACTACGGCGGCAACGGGTGCTGGTTCGTTGACTATGCCCAGGGCAGCAAGCAGACTTTGACGACGGGCGGCGACCTCTACTATGGCCGGCCCACACCGGCCGGCGACCCGATCATCGGGGCACCCGTCGTCATCAAGGGCAACACCTTCGGCGGGCGCGAGTCAAATTCGCGGCTCGTGGACATCAACCCATACGCGCCGTGGTCGAGCCAGATCATCTTCAACAGCGTGAGGGTGGGCAACGACGACGCCTACATCGCGGGCACGCAATACCTGCGGATGCACTCGCGCCTCTTCTTCGTCCCGCGGTCTCAGTCTTCCAGCCTGATTATCGCGGGCGGCATCGGCGTCATCTTTCAGACGACTTTCCCCCTCGCCCAGTTGGAGTACAACGAGGGCAGCTCGCAGCTTCTACAGACGTTGGTCAGCGCGATGCAGCAGCAGGGCGCGCAGGGCTTGATGATGCGCTTCACGGCCTTCAGCACGCTCTATTACCAGAACGGCGTCTTCAACGACATCACGCAGCAGCCGAAAACCGCCCAACAGGTCGAGGCCATGTACAAGAGTGGCGAGGTCTTCAGCAACCCCGCCTACAGCACCATCGTCGGGGCCTTCGGCGTTTGGAACCAGGGCGAACTCTCGACGACGCCCGGCGGTCACGTGCTCGTCTCCGTGGGCGCGCCGAAGGTTCAAGGTTCGACGCAGTCCTCGTTCTTCGAGGAGGTCGAGTCGGTCATCGTCGCCGGCCACGGCGATGTCAAGGTGACGACGAGGCGCGTGCCCAATCTGGACGGGCCGCTCGGCCTGTCGGACATGGAAGCGCTGAACGCCGCCGCCGCGGTGGGCGGGAGTGGGCCGCCGGCCGCACCGCTCGGCACGGCCGTCGCGGAGATCGGCCCGACGGGCAACTACATCTCACTCGACTTCTCCAACGCGATCCCCGACGTGGGGCCGACCGGGCCGAAGTACGACTACGGCCCCATCCAGGTCGGCGTGCAGTTCGGGCCGACCTCCTTCCAGCCCATCGGCACCATCCAGAGCGCGGATTACGCCTGGGCCAGCTACATGCGCAAGGGCGGCATCGTCGATGTTCTTTTCAACGGCAACATCACGTCGTCGCAGGTGCGGCAGTGGCTTCAACAGGGCGGGCAACTCGCCTTGCAGGCGATGCAGCCCGGCCCGTCCGGCCCGACGGCACAGACCGTGGCCCTCGAACAGCCGTTCTTCGCCGAGACCGACTCGCGCGGCGTCTACCTCGACGAGTGCAACTCGACGCAGTTGACCGTGCAGGTGCGCTACAAGAACGGGACGCCGCCCGCGGGCACACAGCTCTTGCTCGCGCAGTATTACCCGTGGCAGTTGAACACGGCCGTCAACTTCTGGCAGCTCTTCGGGACGCGGGGGCCGACGATGCAGAACGGCGTCTGCAACGTCATGCCGCCGGGCCAGTACTTGAACTTCCCCGGCGCGTCGGGGCCGACCGCCATCGTTCCCGTCACGATTCCGCAAGTGAACGGCGCGACCGCGCCCTACGGCGAGGCGACCGTGACGGTCGAACACAACCTGCCGGGCTATCCCGTCGTCGCCTTCTACCCGTTCACAGGTCCGGCCCCGGCGGCGATGACGGAGGTGACGTTCGGCGGCGGTGCCGGCCCGGGCCCGACCTCCTACAACATCGGCACCGCGCCCTTCGCCAACGTGCGCGCGATGCCCGCGGACAACTATCTGCTGCAAGAGTTCGTTGACTGCTGGAACGGCACCGGCTCGTATACGGGGACGCCGCCGTACAACCGCTTGCAGACGTGGAACTTCATCTACCAGAACATCCTCTACGTCTACGACGCGCTCTATCCCGTCATGGATCAGTTCATGCCGCTCGGCTCGCTGGAATCGGTAGAGGCGGCGGTTGACCAGCTCGTCACGATGATCAATGAGGCATGGGTTGACCAGAGCACGCTCTACATGCCGGTGACGCGCGAGCTGTCGGCGGCCAAGCGGCTCATCCTGCTGACGTGGGGCGACCTCGTCAACCGCAAGTACCCGCAGCAGCCTTTGCAACCGCTGAACGTTCCTTGCAACCAGTAGAAGGGGCTCGGCGTCCCTCGCGGCTGCCCCACGGCACAGGGGAAATCGTCGGAACGGCTTCTGAAAGGAGCTAACCATGCCGGACACCGATTCAAAGGACAGTCCGGGCGACGTTAATTTGGAGACGCACCCGCTTGTCGCCAAGCTGCACGCCGACCCGGATGAGTTCACCGATCTGGTTGCGCTCGTGGGCTACCTCGGGCCATCGAAGAAGGCAGACTACGTGCGCCTGTACGTAGACCTGACGTTCCGCAACTACTACGAGATTCCCACCGAGGGAATCGTCTCGACCTCGCCCACCGCCGCCGCGGACGAGAACAGCCCGACCACGGTACACGTGGCCGGCGGCACTCAAGTGGACAAGGTCTCGATCACGAGCCAGAGCACCGAGGCCCGCTTCCTGCAAGGCTCCATCGCCAGCGGCTACCTCGGCGGCGCGGGCGTGGGCGCGGGCGCGGACGCCGCGTGTTCCTGGCCACAGTCGCCCACCTGCTGGTGTGTGACGGCGCACAACTGCCAGCAGGGGGCCGCGCAGGCTGCCCAGCCCTACACGGACACGGTCTATGCCAGTTGCGCTTGCTCCTATGGGCAAAACACCTGCAACACCTGCGCGCCCGTCTGCGGGCAGGCAGGCGCGCAGGCCAACGTACAAGCCTGGCCGCCGTCGCCCAGTTGCTACGGCACCTGTTGGCATCAGCAGACCTGCGGGCAGGCGGGCGCGCAGGCCAACGCGGAGCCCTGGCCTGCGTCGCCGACCTGCTGGTGTAACATCACGCGTAACTGCAATCAGCAGGCGGCCGCGCCGGGCCAGGTAGGGGCATGGCCCGTGACCGGCGCCTGCCACTACACGCAGTGGCGGGCTTGCGGGCAGGGGGGCGCACAGGCCAACCCGGAGTACTGGACAATGGGTGCGACCTGCACCTGCGCGACGTGGATACAATGCAACACGTCGCAGGGTTGCACCTGACAAGGTGGTTCGAACTCCGCGGGCGGCCGAGACGATTGTCGGGCGCCCGCCGCCATCCGCAATCATTCCATGCTGAGGCTCGAAGACGCCCTACCATTCCTACTCGAACGCAATCTGGTCTCCGCCGAGTCAATCGTCCACGGCTGCCTGTCCATCACCAGCGCCGCGAGGCGCAACCGCAACCTCCGCGTGAGCCGGAGCGACGGCCCCGGCTATCTCATCAAGCAGCCCGACGACCCGCAGGCCGGAGGCCAATACACGCTCCGCTCCGAGGCCAGCTTCTACGCCTTCTGCCAGCAAGAGCCTTCGGCCGCCCCGGCGCGCGCGTCGCTGCCGTCGATGCTCTTCGCAGACTTCGAGCGGGCACTGCTCGCAATCGAGTTGTACGAAGACGCCGCGCAACTCTGGGCTCACTACCGGCAAACACAGGCGGATGCTTTCCCGGTCATGACGGCGGCGGCGGTCGGCCGCGCGCTCGGCCGCGTTCACCAGACCTTTCGTCTGCCGGGCCTCGCCGCGGACGAGCGCCTCGGCTGGCTGCGAAGAGAGCCGCCCTGGATCATGCAGGTCCACAAGCCCGGCCCGGAGATGTTAGCCATCCTCAGTCCCGCCAACTACCAGACCTTAAAGATCGTCCAGACGCAGCAGGGCTTAAGCGGACACCTCGACAAACTGCTGCCGCTGTGGCAGCCGACGACGGTCATCCATGGCGACATCAAGGCCGACAACATTCTCGTCCGCCCGGCGCCCGAGCCTTCGGACGCCGCGCCTTTTGAGGTGCTCCTGATAGATTGGGAGACGGTTCAGTTGGGCGACCCGGCGTGGGACTTGGCGGGTGCTTTACAGGACTTCCTGCTCTTCTGGGTCTTCTCCATGAATCAGGCCGCGCCCTCGCCCGAAGAGATGGCGGCGAGCGCACGTTACCCTCTGTCGTCGCTGCAACCGGCGCTGCGCGCCCTCTGGCGCGGCTACCGTTCAGAGACGCATCTCAACGCGGCCGAGTCGAACGCGCTGCTCGGGCGGGCCACGCGTTTCTCGGCGGCGCGTCTCATCCAGTCGGCCTACGAGTTCGCGCAACACGCGCAGGCCCTCCCCGTCGGTTCCGTCCTGCTCCTGCAACTGAGCGCGAACCTTCTGACCGACCCTGAGACGGCGCAGGTACAACTCTACGGACTGTTCCAAGAGGTGTGGGCGTGATGACGCTTGAGCAATGCCACGCCGACCTGAAAGTGATCATGGACGCCGTGGAGATACTCTCTCCGACGGAGTATTCCATCTTCGGCGAGCGCCGCGATTTCTCTGAGACGGCCGCCGCTTCAGACGACGCCCCGCGGTCTCCGGTCTTTGAGCCTGCTCTGGAAGCAGAACTGTACCGGCGGCTCTACACACGTCCGACCGGCGGCCGGGCCGTCGCGCCGAACCCGCTCGCGCAACGCGACCACATCAGCGCGCTCTCCGCAGCCAACAACGGCACAGGGACGTGGGAGCCGGGCTGGAGAATCAACTCGCTCGACGGCAGCGGACGCGTCTGCGTCTCAAGGGACGAAGTCTCTTTCTGGGTGCCGCCGTCGGGGCTGCGCACGCGTTCGGGAAGAATCAAGGAGGGTGACTTCTGCCGCGTCCTCATCGGGAAGGAGATGCGCCACCTTGTCCCCGGCTTCTACTTCGCCTTCGGCAACGGCGCGCAGCAGGACGAGCGAGACACGACCGACCCGCTGGTGCGCCTCTACTGGCATCTGACGGCCGACGCCGCGGCGCAGTACATGGCTGTCACGACCTCTCTGTTCAACCGTGCGGGCATCCCTTTCCGCACCAAAGTCCTCTCCGACCCGTCCTCCTACGTCAGGGCCGACGCCGGTGTGCTCTACCTTGAGCAGCGTTGGTTCGGCCCGGCGCGCGGCCTCGTGATGGAGATTCAACGGACGCTCGGGGCCGGGCTGCGCGCGGGCGTGCCGATGTTCACCAAGCCGCTGGCTGAAGGGCTCGGGCTGGCCGAAGACCCGCACAACCAGATGAGCTTCGGGCAGTCCAGATGTAAGCTCGCGGCGCGCGCCCTCTGGGCCTGCTTCGTGCGCGGCGTCGGCTGTGCCGAGGAGCGAGTCTCGCTGCTGATGGACGCGTTCAGGGAGGAAGGTCTCGACCCGGAGTTTCCCTATCTCGATAAAAACTCTACGGACTTCTACTCTCTGACGGGCGACCTTCCGACGACGCCGCGAGCGACTCACAAACAGCTCAGGCGCAAGTCCGACAAGCGCCGGAAGAAGCGCGCGCAAGGCTACCGGAAAGCCCGCCCCTGAACAGCACAGACACGCCGCGACCGATGGAGACCAAAGTCCACGCAGTTGACGCGACGCTCGCCGCCGCCACACGTCTCGGCGAGACGCTCTGCGAAACCGCATACTGGGACGAGCGGCGCAGACATTGCGCCTGGATGGGTTATTCGGATGTCGGCTCGCCCGCGCAGGGGAACGAGACGACAGCCTTCGCGGCGATTGACGCCAACCTTTACGCCGGCACGGCGGGGGTGGCGCTCTTTCTGGCCGAGTTGTACGCCCTCACCCGGAACCCCCTTTTCGGAGTCACCTCGCTCGGGGCACTCAAGCGTTCCATCAACCTGCTCAAATTCCCGAACGCACAGGCCGCCCCTCTGTCCCTCTTCTCCGGGCACATGGGCGCCGCCTACGCCACCTCGCGCCTCATCGACATCGGTTTGGGGGAAGACCTCGAAGGCGACTTGGAGTGGCTGGTCGCGCACGCGCTCGAAGCGCTCGGCGGGCCGCACCTGCTCGACCTCGTCAGCGGCAACGCGGGGGCCATTCCGGTTCTGCTCACGCTCGCGCGACGGAAAGGTCTTGAGAGGTGCTTTGACGCTGCACAGGTTTGCGGCGACGAGTTGTGCGCCAAGGCCGTGAGGCAGGACGGTCTATGCTCCTGGAAGACGACGGAGACGACCGGCCTCAACACGCCCCCGTTGACCGGCTTCTCACACGGGGCCTCGGGCATCGCCCTCGCCCTGCTCGAACTCCACGCCCGCACGGGCTCCGAACTGCTCCTTGAGACCGCGCGCGGGGCCTTCGCCTACGAAGACACCTTCTTCAGCCGGAGCCGGGCCAACTGGCTCGACCTGCGCCACCCCTATACAAGAAACGGCGACGAGGTTGAGGGGAGCTTTCAAGCCACTTGGTGTCACGGCGCGCCCGGCATCGGGCTGGCGCGGCTGAGGGCCATGAGCCTCGACCGCGAGTCGGAGGATGAGCATCGGAGGACGGCGCGCATCGCCTTGAAGACCACGACCGCGGCCATCGCAGACGCGCTCGGGACTCCACGTTCCGACGCCACACTCTGCCACGGGCTGGCCGGGCTTTCGGAAGTAGTGCACATCTTCGGCGAACTCCTCGAAGACGAAAGCTGCCGAACTCTGGCCGCCGACACCGCTCTCAAATTGGTCGAGTTATACGGTCGGGAAGGCGACTGGCCGTCCGGCACTACCGGCGGCAAAGATAATCCCACGCTCATGCTCGGCCGCGCCGGGGTCGGCTATCACCTTTTGCGGCTGCACGCGCCGCGGCAGGTGCCGCCCGTTCTCCTCTTCACGGGCGGCGGCGTCAATTCGTAGTTTTCCGGCTAGCGGCGGAAGAGGTCGGACGAGTCGAGCGTGAGGCCGAAGACGAAAGATCGGCCGGGCGCGGGCGCAGTCTGGAACGGCTCGAAGTAGAAGCGGTTCGTCAGGTTGTCAACGCCGAAGCTGAGCGAGAGTCGGTAGCTCGGCCGGCGATAGTTGTAGACGCCGCGCAATGACTGTGTCGTGAAGGGGCTGAGGCTGGCGAAAGTCCCGTACTGCGTCGAGATCGTCGTCGCGAGGTCTATCGGGTCAACGCGCCTGACGCGTGCCTGATAGCGAACCTCGTACTCGGCCGCCCAAATCCCTTCGCCGTCGCCGTAGCGCGCGCCCCACGTGCCGCCGAAGGGCGCGATGGTCGCAAGCGGCACATCGTCCGCCGAGCCTTCGAGCGCGACGGGCGTGCCCGGCTGGTTGTAGAACCTTCGGATGAGTTCGAGCGCGTTCGGCACGGGCGTCAGGTCTGAGCCCTTCATCCAGCCCATCGTCCCGTAAGGGGTCAGCGCACCGTACTTCCTCAACGGCAGGCCGACTTCGTACGCGGCCTCGAAACCTTCGATGCGCGCGCGCGCGGTGTTCGCGCGCTGGACGTAGAGCACGCCGTGGAAAGGGAAGAAAGGCGAGAGCGGCAGCAGGCCGCGTGCGGGGTCGGCGGGGACGAACAGCGGGTCGGCAAATTCGTTGCGGATGAAGTTCTCATAGTCGTTGCGGAAGTAGCCGAACGATGCGAACAGGCGCGTGCGCGCGACCTTGACGCCCGCCTCGTAGTTGTCACCGCGCTCCGGCTTCAAGTTCGTGTTAGGGATGAGGACGACGCTGAAGGCCGGATCGCCGAAGTCGCGCAGGATGTAACGCTCGGTCACGCCCGGCTCGCGGAAACTCGTCCCCCAACGGAAGTAAGGGTGCACGCGTCCGGGCAGGCGCAGCACAAAGCCGAGGTTGCCGGTGACGCTCGTGCGTTCGGTTCTGATTCCGTCCCGGTGATTGATGAGCCCGAGGATGCCCGCGGCCCCTTCGGTGTCCAGCGAGCCGGGCGCGGCCCGCAGCGCTTCGAAAGAGGCGTCCAGAATGGCCGACTCGGTGCCGAGGGGAAAGCCGTCTATGACCTTCGCCTCGGTGCGCCAGTTGTCCACGCGCAGGCCGCCGCTCAGTCGCAGCCAACGCGTCGGCTCGTACTCGACGAGGTTCGACCAGCTCAAATTGGAGTAGACGGAGTCGGGCGTCGTCGCGCGGCCACTCACGAAGTTTTGCGGCGCAAGCGTTGCCGGTGCGATGTCGAACCGCGTGAACTGGTCTACCGACGAATCGCGCAGGTAGCCGAGGCCGGTCGTGACCCACACGCGCTCGAACGGCGTGAGGGTCGTCTGTGCTTCAAGTCCGTAAGAGGTGACGGAGCTTTTGCCGCCCGTGAACGAGGCCGGCGTGAAGACCGAAGCGTTGCCGGTCAGGAGCGGCAGAGTCTCCGGCGGCGGGCCGAAAGTCCAACTGCTTCCAGGGTTGATGGCGTAAGTCAGAGTGTCGTCGGGGAAGGAATATTTCTGACGGTAGAATCCGCCGACGAGCCTCGGCATCCACCTCTTCAACCCTTGCCCCTCGTAGCGCAGGCCGTACTTGTCTAAGCGGCGAAACCCGTTCGACTGGTTCCGCACGTCGAAGGGTGGGGTGATGAAGGCGAACCCGATCTCTTTATGCTGGCTGTTGAGCTGCCGGTAGCGAACGCTCTGCCGTTCGGAGGCGAAGAGCCAGAGGTCTATCTGGTCGTTGAACCCGTGCCCCTGCCCGTTCAAAATCTCCGCGCCGGCAGGGAGTTCCCAGACGGCGAAAGTGCGTGCGATGTTGTTGCCCGTGGCGTTCCCTAATTCGTTGGCGAACCTTCCGGCCCGCACGACTTCGTCGAGCGAAACCGTCCCCGCGCCCGAGTGATAATTGCCCAAACGAAAGAGCGAGCCGCTCAGCCGGAAGGCCACGCGCGAACTGCTCAAGTTAAGCGTCACAGCGCCGCGCCGGAAAGCCCCGTTGCTGTGCGCGCTCCCGTCGAAGCGCAGCCCCAGATGAATCCCCTCGTCTGAACGCGCCGGGCTCTGCGTGATGAGGTTGATGGTGCCGGCCATCGCGTCCGAGCCGTAGAGGCTGGAACCGGCGCCCCCCAACACCTCCGCAGAATCCAACTGCGTGACATCGACCACGCTGAGAGAGATGCCCGACAGCGGATCGCTCCGCATGTTGTTGAGCCGCTCGCCGTCCAGAATGATGAGCAGGCGGTTGGAAGCGAGGCCGCGCAGGCGCGGTCTCGACGCCGCCGGGTTCGCGCCAATCGCGATCAGGTTCGGCGTCTTCTCGATTGCCTCGAACGTGGACCGCGGGCGGCGCGCTTCGATCTCTCGCGCATCAGTGACAGTGACAGACTGCGGAGTCTCGACGGTCAGGCGGGCGTTCCCCTTCGCCGCGGTGAGCGTCACGGTCTCCTCGATGGCACCCGGCACGAGCACGAAGTCAGCGTTGACCGGCGCGGAGGCTTGTAAGCGCAAACCCTTCGCTGCGGTGCTGAAGCCCTCGCTGCCGACCGAGACGCGGTAATCTCCGGGCGGCAGTCCTCTGAACTCGTACCTGCCGGAAGAGTCGGTCTTCGTGGTCGTCAAGAGCCCGCTCGTGAGGTTGTGCGCGTCTACTTTCGCGCCTTGAATCACAGCGCCGTGCTGGTCCGACACGGTGCCCGTGATGGACGTGCCCGTCTGCGCCGAGACGCCGAAGGAGATTATCAGCGGAGCGATCAGCGTGAATGTGAGAAGTCGCCGCATATTTCCCGTGGGTGCAGAGACAAGGTAAGCGGCCGTCGGAAAGGATGCGGCGGCGCCGGAACGGGGACACTACCCGCATGTACCCTCTTGCGCGGAGCTGTTGAGGGCGACACTATAGAACGCGACCCACAAGGTTGCCAACATTAATTTTCCAAGCGGTTGGTACGCCAACCAGGAACTCCGCTCCGCCTACTTTTCCACCGTCAGTGACACAGCAACGCGACCTTCTCGACGCCTTCGATCATCTGGAGCGCGAACTGTGCGGAGGTGAGTTGGCCGAGGCCGGTCACACGTCCTATCTCCGCGGCGAAGGCGGCGACATCGAGCACCCTCTGTGTCTCGTCACGCCAGTTGATGGCGGTCAGCGTCGGCCCGTTCTCCGCGCCGGCCGTGTCGCGCAGTTGCTTGACGAAGGCCGGCGGCTCTTCGTCCGTCAGGTCGAGGCCGAAGTGGAGCATCTCGGGCTGCTGGTGAATCTCGACCCGGCGGACTTCGCCCGCGAAGATGCAGAGGAGCACGCTGTCCGAGAGGCGTTCGGTACGACGCGAGTCGAGCCGCACGCCGCCCGCGTCGAAGCCGTCAACGAGCAGTCCGGGCCAGCCGGAGACGACGTTCGAGCGCAGCAGGAAGCCGCTCAATCCCGTGCCCGTCTCAACGGCCGCGGCGTCGGACGGCTGCTCGACCTTGTGGTCTGATTTCGTCACCCGGCCGATGCTGAACGCGCCGTCCTCCATGCAGTCAATCCACTGGTGGTCGATGCGGAAGAAGCGTATGGACTCGACCGGCAGCATGCGCTCGTCGGGCACGAGGTAGTTGAAGGGCACGCCGCGCAGTACGCCGAGGTCGTCGAACCAGGAGGCGATCTCCGCGGGCACGGGTATCTCGTCCGGTGACTCCTGCTGCCCGGGGAGGTGTGGATGAAGCACCTGCTGCTCGGCCTGCTTGAGCCGCTGCACGTTCTCGCGCTTCCAGTTGTAGAGGCTGACGGAGAACTGCTTGCTTTGCAGGGCGAGGAGCCGGCCGAGTTCCCAGGCCGCGGCGTAAGAGACATCGAACATGCCGTAGCGCGGATCGTAGCGGACGAGTTGGTCGGCGGCCCGCACGGGCAGCTCGACCTCGACCTCGTTCGGGCCGGGGATGAACGGCCCGTGATACCACGAGACGGTCGCGCCGCCCTGCCGGAGCGCGTGCGGCAGCGGCACCAGACCGGAGGCGAGGAACGGCTCGGCCTCGTCGGCATCGGCGCCGGGCGGCAGCCGCAGCGACGCCGCGACGCTGTATTGACTGTTCAGGTTTTTGAGCAGCCCCTTGAAGCTCTGGCTTGGGTCGGAGCAGGCGAAGCTCCAGCTCTTGAGACTCACGAGGCGGATCGATTCGTCTTCGGCCGCGTCCTGGTAGTCGAAGAAGTAGGTAGTCGTGTCGCCGCCCTGCGTGGTGCGGTAGCGGCCTTCGACTGAGACGAGGTGGGCCGTGCTCAAGGCCCCGTGCTTCGGCAGTCGGTTGCAGATGATGGCGGCCAGTTCGTCGCCGACGAGGTTCTTGTCGGCACCCTTGGCCTGCCGCACGTGGGCGAGGATTGCCAGCTCGTCGAGGCTGGGGAGAATCTTTTCGAGCCGGCTGCGCGGGATGTCGATGACAGTCACCTTGTCGTCCGCCTGCTGGCCGAGTTCGAGTTCGAGGGATGGGAATTTGACCTTCGGGTCGGCCGCCTCTTGCAGCTGGCCGAGGGTGAGGACGGTGGGCTCGGGCTCTTCGCCGTCGTCGAAGAGGAGGAGCGCGAGCCACGGCGCGTCCTGGCGCGAGCCGGGCGCGTCGCTCTCAAGCGACGAGCGCTCCCAGGGGAGCGTGCTGCGCGTGAGGATGACGTGCGGCATCACGTTCGAGTGTTCGCCGAGGCTCCCGTCGGGTGGGAAGACGGCCTGTATCTCTTCGGGCTTCAGCTCGAAGCGCTCGCCCGCGACGAGGAAGGTGCGCTCGGCGGAGAAGGTGGTCGCGGGCACCTTCTTCGCCGTCGTCTCGTTCGTCTGGATCGTCTGCTCGACCTTTATCTTGTAGAGCCCGTCCTTGAGCGGCGGCCGGTGATACTGAACGAACTCGACCTTGACGGCGGCCGAGGCGTCGTCTGTGGGCGTGGTAGACATCGCCTGTGAACCTCCCGTACGTCGTTTAAACCGCGGGCGCCGCGACCTGCGGCGCGATCAGAAAAGCCTCGCCGGCCGCGTCGAAACCTTCGAGGCGCACCGCGGCCGTGACGCCAAGCGCGCCGAGGAGTCGCGCGCGGTCGGCGGCCGTCGCCTCCGTGTTGATGCTGTCGCCGACGGCCGCACGGCGCTGTCGGTCGGCGGCCTCCTCGTCGGGGCCGAAGTCCTGCGGGACGAAGCCGAGCAGCTCGCCCCATGCGAAGGCGTTAGGCACGTCGTCGGCGTCGTAGAGCAGGGCCGCGCGGTCGATGTCGGCCGTGGCGCCGGGCGGGGGCTGGGCCGCGGGCGTGACCACGAAGCCGGCGAGCGTGTCGCGGACGAAGGCAGGGCCGTTGACGGGAGGCGTCAGCGTGGTGCCCCAGAGCGCGACGGGAACGTGCTTCAGGACCGGCTCGAAGGCGAAGTCGGGCTCGGCCGCCTCGTACTCGCCGGTCAGCTCGTTGTGCTTGCCGAGCGTGACGTTGACGACCGAGGAGAAGTCTTCGGCCGACACATCCATCGGGCCGATGCCGAAGCCCGACTCGACGGCGCCGAGGTCGGGGACATCGCCCCCGCGCGCGTGCGCGACATGCGAGGGGATGACCGAGTCTGTGACGAGGGCGAGTGTCTTCGCGTTGACGACCCAGTCAACGCCGTCCGCGCCGGGCGCGCTCAGCATGCCGCCCGAGATGGAGACGCCGCAGATGGCGAGCTTCCCGTCCTTGTCTTTGGGCAGGAAGGACTCCCGGAAGGTGTCCCAGCCGATGGGCTTGAGCTGGCGGCCCGAGCCGCTGCCGAAGCTGATGTCGAAGGAGATGATCGAGAGCTTGACGTGGGCCGTGCCGGCAAACTCCGGCCCCCAGATGTGCAGGTTGGCACCGACATCGACGTTGAGGTGGTGCGTGCCGAAGAGGTTGTAGGTGTAGGAGACCCCGATGTCCAACGAGATTTTGGCGTCGTAGCGGTACGGCTGCCAGTAGATGATGAAGTCGGCCGAGGCGTTGAAGTGTGCCTTGATGTCGCCGTCGTCCCAGGTGGCCTGAAGGCTCCCGCCGGCCATCAGGGCCGCGGCCGTCAGCGCATAGTAGGCGTCGCCCTTGAGCGAGAGCTTGCTATCGACGCGCCAGTTGAAGCCGACGCGCGGCACCTGCGGGTAGTGCGCGGGCACGACGTAGTCAGGGTGGTAGCCGCCGAGCGTGAGGACGAAGTCGCCTTTGTGCTCGCCGTCGAACCATGTGTAGAAGGCGAAGCCGCCCGTGAGGTGGCAGTTGCGCGAGAGGATAAAGGAGGCCGAGGTGAGCTGCGCGCTCACGCCGAGGAAACCCTGCGAGGGGTTGTAGGTCGCGCGCAGCGCCATCTGCACCTCGGCCAGCGGGGTGACCGTCTGGCCGGGGATGGGTGTCGGGACGATGAGTGTCGAGAGGCCGAGGAGGTTGACCTCGAACTGAGTGCCGAAGGAGACGGTGAGCAGGGCGAAGGAATCGACGAGCTTGAAGGAGGTGAACTTGATGCCGAAGGCGAGGAAGTATTCGCCGACGGCGGGTGGAATCGACTGCTGGATGGCGGCCAGCTTCGGCCCGAGGTCTTTCGGCATCGCCGCGCCGCTGACGGCGTCGGCCACGAGTGGGAACTGCGCCACGCGCTCGACGGGCGGGACGACGAGCGAGCGGTTGTAGCCGAAGCCGGCGGCCAGCCCCGTGACGAAGAAGAAGGACGGGCCGCCGAGCGGGTAGTCGAGCACGGCGTAGACGAAGAGGGAAGGGTGGCCGTCCAACTCCGCATAGGAGCCAAGGGCCGAGAGCACCAACGGCTCGGACCTGACGATGGCCGCGCCGTCGTACTCGTCGTAACTCTTCCCCGACTGCTCCTTCGGGATGCGCAGGAACGCGCCGCCGACCTCGACCGTCCCGGCCTTGTAGTCGATGCCGAGCCCGCGCAGGTCGAAGCGCGGGTCGAAGTCGTTAAGCGTAGAGCCGACGGCGAGGCCGTCGAGCGAGAGCGTGAGCCCGGCGACCGAGAGCGAGGCGTTGAGTAGGAACCAGACTGCCTCGTCCCGATACCTCACGCCGACCTTCTCGAAGTAGACGGGGCCGAACGTCTTTTGCAGCGTGAACCACTTGGCGTTGTCGGCGGCGCCCGCGGCCCGCGAAGTCCCCACGGCCGTCGTCGCGGGCGGGGGGGGGGGCGGCGGGGGGGCCCCCCCCCCCCCCCCCCCCCCCCCCGGGGGGCGCCCCCCGCCCGC
>CAXTSK010000012.1:0-26002 GCA_964246655.1 uncultured Pyrinomonadaceae bacterium | reverse complement strand
TTTCTTGATTGAAGGGTTGATTATCACCACTTACACAGACTTTTGAGAACCTCCCCCAGTCACCCTGCACTATCCCGTGCGGACGATCCGTCCAGTTCACGCCGAGCCGCTCCGCGGCGCCGAACAGCGCGTAGGCCGGTTGCGCGGCGAGCCAAGACTGTCTGACGCCGTGATGGTTGACGTTCGGGTCGCGCGTGCCTTCCAGCGCGATGAAAGGCCGCGGGGCCGCCAGCGCGATGAACCAATGCATGTCGAACGGCAGCCTTTCGGTCTGTCCCCAGAACTCATGAAGGTGCGACGAGAACCAGTTGGGGTATTTCTTCATCATCTCGCTCAAGCCCTCCCCGCCGCCGTGCTCCGCGCCGCTGAAACGCAGCGCCGGAGTCCCGCCGCCGGAGCTGGCGACCGGGGCCACCAACGCCAGGCGTTCGTCGAATGCTCCGGCGACAAGTGCCGACTTGCCCGTCCGCGAGACACCGGAAACGATGAGCCTCGTCTTGTCGATGGAAGGGTCTGTTTCCAGATAATCCACGATGCGCGAGACGCCCCACGCCCAGCCGCGCAGCAATCCCCAGTCATATCCTAGATAGGCCGGATAGAACCGTGTGGTGCGGAAGGCCCAACTGCCGTCAGGATTCCGGAGCGTCGTATCTTCGCCGCAATCGTTGTTGTTAAAGATCACGTACGCGAAGCCGCGGGCCAGTGCCGGATTGCGTGAGGCCACGACTTCCGGGTCGGAGGGGCCGCCTGCGCCGCCGCTCGCAGTCGTCGCTGCGGGCCGCGTCAGAGGCAGGGGTTGCAGAAGTGCGTCAACGCCCTTCCCCTGTCCCGGCCCCTGCGGCAGTCTCGGCAGAGGCGTCGCACCCGGCGGCGTCCCGCCCGGCGAGATCAGTGCCGGGAACGGCCCGCCCTCGGTCGGTGTAAAGATTCCGATGTCGAGGCTCAGGCTCTCTTTCGGGCCGAACGTTAAGTGCACCAGCCGGTACTTCACCTTCCCGCCCCGCACCAGAAGCGATTTTATCTCCTTCCCCTTCACGTTCCCCGGCGGAGGCGGCGCCACGCCGACCGCGTAGTACTCAAGGATGCGCTTCATCTCCTCGCGGCGCTTCTTCCATTGCCTGACGTTGGTGACTCGCGTCCCGTCTTTCGACAACAACACGTCGGGCATCTCTTTGACGGCGGGCAATTCGTTCACGCCCGGCATACGCCCCAAACGGGTCTTGATGGGAGGGACGGGAATCTCGTGCGGGTCCGGCCCGCCGCCGGGCACGGTCTGCTGCGCCGCCGCCCAATGCGCGAAGATGCCCAGACCGACGAGCGCCAGCGCGACGAGCGGGATAAACGTTTCTCTTCCGAGCTTCGCGGAAAGGAAAATCCGTTTCATGAAGTAAGTCTTGCTGTACATGAACTCTTCACCCGCTGATTTGGTAACAGGGCTTACGTTCCGGGCTGTACGTATGGCACCTTGGCGAAGAGCCGACGCTCGGCGCCGCGCGGGTCGTCCTCAAGGTGCGGAGGTATGTCGAACAACATGGTCTGTCGCCGGGGCAGTGTGTAAGGCTCCCAACGTGGAATCAGACGATTGTTCGGGTTACCCGTGCGTGCGAACGCGATGAAGGTCTCGCTCATGCGGTCGGCCATCGGCTGGGCCTCGGGGCCGACGGCCGTCGCGCCGGGCTTGGCGATGTTGTCGAAGACGAGTTGGATGTCGGACGCGTGCGGCGCGCCGAACTTGCCCCCGTCCTTCGGCGTCGCCCAGTCAAGTTGATAAGCGTAGGCCGGCGAGCCGGACTTGGCACGCTCCTCCGCCTCGATGACCGCCCCGCGCCAGGAGCGCCCCGCGGTCGTCGCGGCGAAGAACACTTCGCTCGGCGAGTAACGCGGATAGAGCCGTCGGTACTCGGCGACGACCGCTTCGGGCTGTATGTCAACGCGCATGTTGGGGGCCAGTTTCTCCGGCAGTTGCTCCCAGGTGAGCTTGAAGTTGTTTTCGTCGCCGCCGAGGAACGCGCGCGTCTCGTCATGTGTGTTGCCGATGATCATCGGGATGTGCGCCGACTGCGCCGGGGCGTCCGGGTAGAACGGGTGGCGCTTGAGCGTGCGCTCGTCGAGGACGGGCGCGAAAGAGATTCCGCCGAACGGCAACACGGGGTCGCGCGCGTTGATTGCTTCGAGCAGCCTCTCCAAAGGGATGGTGCGAAGCTCCGCGGCGCGCTCGGGCGGCAGCTTCAGCGCGTCGAGGACGGCGCGCGCGCGCAACGTCGCGTTCAGCGGCCCCGAGGCCGTGACCTGCTGACCGCTCATGGTGGCCGCGCGTTGGAAGAGCCCCGCGGCGGCGGGCGTCGCCAACAGCGTGGCGATCTTCGCGCCGCCGCCGGACTGGCCGAAGACCATAACCCTCCCGGGGTCGCCGCCGAACTCCGCGATGTTGTCGCGCGCCCACTGAAGCGCCAGCACAAGATCAAGCTGCCCCGCGTTGCCCGAGTCGGCGAACTCCGGCACGCCGAAGCGTGCGAGGTAGAGATAGCCGAAGGCGTTCAGGCGATGGTTGACCGTCACGACGACCACGTCGCCGCGACGGCACAGGCGCACGCCGTCGTAGAGCGGGCTCGACCCGGAGCCGTTCGAGTAGGCCCCGCCGTGGATGTAGAACATCACGGGGCGCTTCCGCCCGTCTCGCAGTCCCGGCGTCCAGACGTTCAGGTACAGACAGTCTTCGCTCGTGTGCTCCGAGCCTCGCGACGGTTGCGGCGAAGACGGCCCGTATGCGAGCGCGTCGCGCGCCCCCGACCAGGGCGCGGGCGGCGCGGGCGGCATGAAGCGACGACCCGTCGTGTCGGCCCCGTAGGGGATTCCCTTGAAGACGTTGACGCCGTCGTCCGTGTAGCCCCGCACCTGTCCCGCCTTCGTCGTCGCGACCGGCGAGTCGGGGACGGATGCCGCGAACGATGTCGCACGCGCCAAGAACAGAGACGCGCCCGCGCCCAACGCGCCGCGTGCGGACTCCCGCAGGAAGGAACGACGATCCGATGAAGCAGGAGACGACTTCCAGCACGGCCCTCGTCTTTCGCTCATCACAGCCTCCATGTTCATTGTCGAGCGTGCCGAGTCTGCCCCGCGTGCCGACTTAGACTGTTTATGTACTCTTCGACGTTGGTGTAGCCGTCGCCGTCGCGGTCGCGCGCGGCGTCCGCCGCGTCGTGCGGGTTGAGCCGGTGCGCGGTCTCCCACGCGTCGGTCATCCCGTCGTCATCCGAGTCGGCGGGCGGTTGCGCCGGGCGGTATTCCGGCCAGCCGCCGACCTCCTGCTGCGAGTTTATGATCGAGCCTTTGCGCTCGCGCACCTCGCCGACGATCTGTGCGTCTACGGAATCACGGCGCGGCAGTGAAGCGCCTGCGTCGGCGAGCACAGCCTCGAATGCTTTCTGTGCGGAGAGGGTGTGAACGGCTGGCGCGGCGAAGGGCTGCGCGACGGTCTGCACCTGCCGCTTGCCCTCGATGTTGACGGGGTCGAAGAAGAGGGAGTTGTCGGCGTTCAGGGCGACGTTCCCCTCGAAGACGTTGCCGCGGATGTAGAAGAGCAGGTTTGAAGGAGAGCCGACGTGGATCGGGGTGCGCGCCTTGCTGCTGGGGCCGGGCCGTATGTAGTTGGCGACGTAGTTGACCTTGAGTTCGCCCTGCGTGAGGCCGGAGGCGATGTCGCCGTAGTCGTAGATGACGTTGTTGCGCACGTCGAACGTGGGATACGGCGGACGCCCGTAGTTGTCGCCGAGCCGCGGGTTGCGCGCGTCGTTGTGTGCCCAAAGGTTGTGATGCCAGGAGACCGGCCCGTTGGCGCGTGAGAGCGAGCCGTAGCCGTGCTCCCCTTTACGGTGCTTGCTGTGCTTCAGCCCTTCGGCGATGAGGCACCACTGCACCGTCACGTCCGAGACGGTGCCGGTGAGCGACAGCCCTTCGTCGATAGACCAGGCGGTCGAGCAATGATCGACGACCACGTTGCGCGCGTTCGGGCCGACGGTGATGCAATCCGCCTCCTGCCCGCTCACGTCGCCCAGACGGCTGCGCAGGTAGCGCACGACCACGTCGTGCGTCGAGATGACGAACGTGTAGTTTCGGATGCAGACGCCGTCGCCTGGGGCCGTCTGTCCCGCGACGGTGAGAAAAGGATTCCTGACCACGAGGGGCGACGCCAGCGTAATCAATCCGGAGACGCGGAAGACGACGATGCGCGGGCCTTCCGCTTCGCAGGCTGCGCGCAGGCTGCCCGGGCCGGAGTCTTCAAGGTTGTTGACGAAGATGACACGGCCGCCGCGCCCGCCGGGCGTGGTCGAGCCGAAGCCTTCCGCGCCGGGGAAGGCGGGAATCGCTTTCGGCGGCCCTGACGCCGACGCACCCGGCGACGGGGCCGTCGGGAACATCAACAGCAACAGACCGACGAGGCACAGACCGAGCCCTGACACGCGCTTCCTGTTGCTCATCTCTTTCATGTCGCCTCTCATCCCCACGAGGTTTGTCACAGCTTCACGCGATTGTTGATGCGTGTAATCTCTTTCGTCGCGGACTCCGGATCGATGACGACGCTGCCTCCGTCAATTCTGCTCCCCGCGGGAACGTCGAGCGTGAGGGTGACGGTCTTCGGCATCAGGTCGGAGGGGGCTTTGAGTCCGGGCACCGCGGCGGTCGCGAGCACCTTCCCTTCTCTATCCGACAGCGCCAGCGTCGTGGGCGGCGAGTCCGCGGCGCCGAGACTGTGTACCGTCACCAAGACCCTTCCGCCCTGCACGACGATGTCGTCTCTGCCGATGCCTAAGTCAGGGCGTGACCAGTACGGCGTTCCTTTTGAGATTAATTTGAGAGTGATGACGGTCGCGGCCCGCGGCGGGAGGGTGAGTTCCACTTCGCCGGTTCGCTCAAGCTCGACGGTACGGTTGGAGGTGTCGCCGTCCGCCGCGTCGTCGTCGTTCGTATCGACGCCCTGCGTGACCTCCCAACGGCCCGGCTCTACGTCCCACGCCGTCAACGTCGCCCTGACCGGCGAACGGCTCAGGTTGTAAGCGATGATCTTCAACGACTGTGGTGTAGCGTTCGGGATGAGGATGGCGGCGCTCTCCTCGTTGGCCGGGGCGAGAAACTTCCAGCTCACGGCGTGGCCGGGGTAGTAGGCGTTGCGCGCGAGGGCGACGCCGCCGAGCCGCGCGCGTTGCAGGTCGGCGTCGGCCACGTTGACGCGGTCGATCCAGAGACTTCCCTCCGTGTTGATGTATTCGCGCAGGGCCGCAGCCTCGATCTGCGCCGCGTAGAGCGACTCCAAAAAACGCTTGTCCCCCGTCGCCTGCCACGCGAGGTGCAGCGGCGCGAAGCCTCTCTGCCCGACTCTCTCCGGCGTGGCGAGTGCGCCGCCCCACGCCTGCCGCACGCCCATCTGGTCGAGCGCGTCCGAAGTGATTTGCCCGAGGATGCGCGGCCCTTCGTCCCGCAGCGGCCGGAGATATTTCTCATCCCCCGTCCAGCGCCACGCGGCCCAGAGAATCGGCCACGCGCGGTCGGCGCCCGACTCCTCGTCCCGGTCGGTCTTAAACTGGATGGTGACGCGAATTCTTTCCTTGCCGCTCTCGTCTTTTTTCCGGTGGGCCAGCAACCCGTCGGCGAGTTCGAGGATGAGCTTCTTCGCCTCGCGGCTGCCGTTGTACTCCGCCAGCATCAGCGCCGGGTGAGTGATGAGGTAGGAGCTGGGCCGCGCCCACCCCCAAGGCTCCTCTTCCGCCATCTTCGTCCCGCTGAAGTACGAAGAGCGGATGTGTCGATGCCCCGCGCCGTTAACGCTCGTCAGGCGCAGAAGGCCGCGCGAGGTCTCCATCGCGCGCTCAAGCTGCTTCGGGTCGCCGTAGTCGAGGAGCAAAGACTGGCCGAGCACCTGGATGCCTTCCTCGTAGCTGTGCAACTCGTCGGTCTGGATGGTGGAGAGTCCCCCGGTGAACATGCCCTGCTTGTAGAAGGCTTCCATCTCACGCGCGAGCGATTCTTTAATCTTCTCCGGCTCGCAGCCCATGAGCGCCGCGCCGGGCCAGTAGTTCGTCAGGTCGCCGTCGTCCGAGAGGCCGCCGCCCAATTCGCCGTTCCCGATCTGGCGCCGGTCGATGTACCAGAGGATGAACCGCTTGAGGTTGCGGAGCTGCTCCACCTGCCGGAAGGCCCACAGCGGCACGCCTTCGGGAGGAACGGGCTGTTTGAACGTCGGCTTCGGGTGTGCGCGGTCTATGTCGTACCAGTAAGTTTGCGCCAGCCAGTGGCCGGGGTTCACGCGCAGGACATCCGTTATGTCGGCGGCGAAGCGGTTGTAGAGATCGAAGCGCGGCTCGTTCGGTCGCTCCTCGACCAGCATGGCGTAGCTGTCGCGCGCCTGCGTGAAGCGGTCAAGCTCGTGCTCTTTCGCGGCCTCCGCCCGCGCCTTGAAGACGAGGCGGACGCGCGCGCCTTCGAGCGCGGCCGGATTGAAGTCTCCGCCCGCCCCGGCGATGGTCAGATAGAGCCCCTTGCCCGGCGGGAGGATGCGGTCGCGCGTGTCGAGCCAGAGCGTGCGGGCTTCACCGGGCTTGACGGAGAAGCTGAAGTCGAGCAGGTTCCGGTGCAGCCAGAGCGGGTCTTTCACCTGCACGTTCAGAGGGAAGTAGGCCCCGTGCGTCGGCCTGACCCGAAGCGGCGGCAGCTCGATGGCGACGCCGTCGAGGCCGTCGCTCAAGTTCTGCCAGCCGTCGGCCGGAATGAGGACGTGAACTATCGGCAACGCTTTCTCTGATTGCGGATTGCGGATTGCGGATTGCGGATTCTGAAGGTCGGTCTCGCCCTTGACGGCGAACATCATGGAACGCTCGTCCGCGGTGTAGCGGCCCGCGATGAACTTTTTGATGGGCTCTAAGCTGTCGCCGAGAGGCCCGGCGTTCGACGTGAGCGTGTAAGAGAGCCGCGCGGTTCCCTGCGGCTCCGCGCCCGGCGCGACGTTGTAAGCCGACAGCTCGCCGATGGGCTCTTCCTGTTCGACGTTCTCGAAGCGAATCTTTTGCCCGCGCACGTTGACGGGCAGACGGTGGAAAGTCTTCTCCTGGCCTTTCGGACGCTCGAAGAGAATCTTCTCCGGCGCGCCTTCCAGATACATCTTGCCCCACGCCGCCCCGGAGATTTCCAGGTGGTTCCAAGGCTCGTCCGGCATGTCGAAGGTCACGGACTTGCCGGAGAGCGAATAGCAGTCCCAGTCGGGCAGTTGAAAGTAGTCGTTCCTTCCCGTCAGGCGTGAGCGGTTGTAGACGCCGGGCCATGTCGTCTCGCGGATGCCGTCCGTGCCCTTCCACCACCAGCGCTTGAGGTCGTACGCGTCGTGTATCTCGACCTTCCGCACGGAGGTCTGCGCCGCGGAGAGATAGGGCGGCGCGTCGCCCTTTCGGTTCCAGCCGTAGCGCAGCCACCACTCGTCGCGCCATTCGGTACGGCCCAGGTCGCGCGCCGACTCCGGTATCCGTTGTGGCACGCTTCCCTTCGCGAGCGAGGCGACGTTCTCGTCCGAGAGCATCCGGTCGTAGATGCGTATCTCGTCGAGGTCGCCGCCGCGGATGAAGTTGTACGCGCTCTGCACCTGCATCGGGCCGATGGTGCGCGAGTGCGGGCCGAACTGATCCAGCCCGGCGTAGAGCACCGCCCGCGAGTCCCGCTTCGCGGCCAACACGCCGTTGACGTAAAAGCGTATGCCGCGCGTCTCGTCCCACGAGAGCGCGAGGTGCACCCACTCGTCCGGCTTCGGGAACGAAGGCAGACGGTAAGAGACGCGGACGCGCGACAGATTGATGTCCGTGACGAAGGCGTCGAAGCCCCCTTGCCCGTTGTAGTCGATGCGCAGCCAGACCATGTCCCAACTGGAATGGTCTGAGTAGCCCACGCGGAAGACAGGGAACGCGGTCGGGCCGACCGCGTAGCGCGCGCGCCAGTAGAAGGAGAGCGTGCCGCGCTCGGCGTAGACGTTGCCCGGCGCCCGGTAAGACATGAGCTGCGTGTTGGCACATTCGAACCCGCGCCCCCTGGCCCCGTCCGCGATGAGCTTCACGTCGCTGAGGAAGGTCGGCTGCGGGTCGCCGCCCGCGGCGTAGTCGGCGGCGAACCCGCGCTCGCCGGAAAGGTAGAAGAGCAATCCCGGCTCGGGCGCGTCGGCCAGGCAGCTAAGCCACCCGCCGGAGCAGAAGAGACAAAGTAAGACGAGACGGATGATTGCTTTCATGGCCGCTCCCCGCGACGACGAGACGTTTGCTCAACCGTTGATGAAGTCCTCGCGCACGGGAGAGAAGATGTCCAGCAGCACGACCTCCTCGTCCATCATCGTCGCGCCGTGCCGGCAGTTCGGCGGGAAGTGCAGCACGTCGCCCGGCACGGCGATGCGCTCCTCGCCCTCGACGAAGAAGCGCACGCGCCCGCTGACGACGATGGACATCTGCTCGTGCGGGTGCTCGTGTTCGGGCGTGACCAGGAAGGGCGCGAAGCGGAAGCGGCAGATCATCATCAGCTCGCCCACCATCATCTGGCGCTCGATGCCCTCGGCGGGGCGCTCCACGGGAATGCTCGACCAGTTCGAGTGCTGCGCGCCGCCGGTCTCTCGTGTGTGCGGCGCCTGTTCGGTTCTATCCGACTGAGTGCTGGACATCGCTTGTTCTCCTCCCTCAATTCTTCCCCATGAACTCTTCGGGCTTGAGCGCGCGCGGCGTGAAGCGCGCGCGGCTGATCGCCCCCTTGAACCAGTAGACGCGGTTCTGGCGCATGCCGATGGAAGTCCGCCCGTTGTCGAGCGGGGGAATCACCAGCGGCCCCGACAGCTCCTCCCTGCCGTCCACGTAGTCCCGCATCACCGAGCCGTCGTAGACGAGCGCCACGTGATACCAAAGGCCCGCGGGGTGCTTGAAATTCTCGTCGTAGAGCGTGCGTCTATCAGCATCGCCGCCGCCGTTCTTGATGAAGGTGTCGAGGAACCACTCGCCGCCGTGCAGACGAGTTTCGAGCATGATGCGGTCGTCGCCCTCGGCCTCCTGGATGTGGAACCAGCGCTGCTCCTCGGTGCCGCCCGCGTCGGGACGGATGACCGCCTCGATGGTGAACGCCCGCGCCGCCGCGACCGGGTTCACGTCGAGTAAGAGTCCGTCGTCCTTGCCGTCAAACAGCACGGCCTTCCGGCCCGCGTCTTTAATGACCTGCGGGTCGCCGACGACGGTCGCGGGGTGCCCGCCGATCTTTTTCAGGTTGTCGATCTTCCAAGTGACCGTGCCCGCCGTCTGGCCGCGCCCGGCCGGCGCAAGCAACAGAGTGGCGAGACAGACGAAGGCGCAGAGTTTCATGTGGCTTCCCTCTTGTCGAAGTCGCGTTCGAGTAAATTACCTGACGGTTCTGACGTACTCGGTCAAGGTTCGCAGGTTCCGCACAAACGTCCCCGTCGAGATGCCGCGAATCATCTCGAACGTGCCCGGGTTCATGCCCCCTTCGGGCAAGACCGTCAAGACTCTTACTTCGCCGGCCCACGCGCCGCGGCCGTCCAGTGCCTTCAAGAGATCGCCGACCGAAGGCGGCCTGAATCCGGGGGGGCCGCCTTCCCTCCGTGCGGCCCAACCGTCGGGCCGCTGTTTGTATTCGGCGCGCGCCTGCGCGGGCGTCAGCGCGGCGACGCGCTCGTACTCTTTGCGGAGCGGCGCGACATCGACGACGGGCCTGACCCGCGGCTCGTTCTCGTTCCAACGGTACAGCCCGAAGCCGTCGCCCTGCGCCTCCGTGTTGCTCCAACGATACAGGCCGTAGCCTTCGGCGTTCACTTTATCCGTGCGCAGGACGTAGACGGGCAGGTTGGTTCCCAGCTCGTAATAGCGCGCCGGGGGCCGTTTCATCTCTACCGCCTCGCGGTTGATTCGGTCGAACCATGAGAGGCAGCCGGGGACGGGATTGAGGTACCGCCGGTCGCCCGTCAACAGGTAGAACTTCTCAAGCAGCTCGACCACCTGAATGCTTTCGCGGATGACGAATCCGGCGGGCTCGTGCGTGCGCGCGGCGACCGGCCGCATGGTCTTCGGGTCGTACTGCTCGGCCCAACCGGCCTGGCCCTCCGGCCCCTGGATGAGCATCATGAATTCGACGCCGCGCTTTGCGGCCTCCACGTAACGCGTGTCGCCGAGCCGTTCGTATGCTTCCACAAGCACCTCGACGTTGCTCGCGGCCGAGCCGTCGTTGAGCGTGTAATAAGAGGTGTAGTCGGGAAAGCCGTCGTGCGTGAACTCATGACTGAGCGGGAAGCGCTGGGGCCAAGCCCCGTTCGGGTATTGCGCGACGAGCATGAAATCGAGCGCCTTGACGACCGGCGCGCGGTACGCCGGTTCGAGCGTGGTCAGGTAGAAGCGCAGCAGGAAGCGCGTCGCGCTCGCGGTGTTGCCGTCGTCGAAAGTGGCGTTGCCGTAATAATGCCGGTGCTCCTCCATCCCCCACTTGAAACGCGACGCCGTCTGCTCATACCATTCCCCGATGCCCTTCGGGTCGAAATCAATCACGTAGTGCCAACCGCCCAAAGGATGCTGCCCGAAGACGAGGGCGTCCGCCGCCCTGCGCGCGCCCTCAAGGTAGAAGGCATCGCCGGTCGCCTCGTAGGCGTCGAGCAGGGCCATGCCGACATCGGGCGTCGCCTGCTGCACCCAGACCTGCGTCTGACGCGCGGGCACTTCGCCGTAACGCCGGCTCAAGTCGTCCGACACAGACCAGACGTAGCCGCCGCGATAGGAGACCTTGTCCACCATAAACTGGGCGGCCTTCTTCATGGCGGCCAGCACATCTTTTTTCGAGGGCTCCTGCCCGTACGACGGAACGTGCAGTAAGAGCGAGAGGAGCAGCAGTCCGAGGCTCAGGCGTCCAAGCGATTTTTTCGGTTGATGACTCATCGCGCCCTTCGCTCAAGCGTTTCAACGTCGGGAGCCTGACATCGTCCGCTTGAGAAAATCGTCAACGTGCTCGACCGTCTGGTCGAACCAGGGGTGAAAGAGCCAGAAGGGGTGCGGAGTGTCGGGGATGACGACCATCTCCGAGACGATGCCGAGCGCCTTGAGCTTCGCCATCATCTCCTCGCGCTGCTGGAACGGGCGCAAGGAGCTGCTGTTGATGAAGAGCGTGGGCGCGCTCGCGCGTCGGACGTGCGTGATCGGCGAAGCCTCGCGCCAGACCTCGGGCTTCTCCGCGAAGGTTCCTCCGATGAGGCGCGTGTTCGTGTCGAGCGGCCCCTTCTTCTCTTTCTCGATGTTGCCGGGGTCGATGAAGGTGGCCGTGCCGTCTATATCGACGACCGATTGCACGGCGCTCGACACGCCGGTGTTACCGCCCTCGCCTTCGAAGTTCGCGAGGCCGTTGGTCACGCCGAGCAGCGCGACGAGATGACCGCCCGATGAAGCGCCGACGGCGGCGATGCGATTCGGGTCTATGTTGTAACGCGCCGCGTTCGCGCGCAGGTAACGCACCGCCGCCTTCAGGTCGTGAATCTGCGCCGGGTATTTGGCTTCGTTCGAGAGACGATATTCCACCGTGGCCGCGACGTAGCCGCGCCGGGCCAGTTCCATCGCGAAGGGGTTCTCCATCGCGTGGTTGCCCGTGATCCAAGCCCCCCCGTGCACGACGATGACGGCGGGGAAAGTCCCTTTCCCTTCGGGCCGGAAAAGGTCGAGACGCATCTCGCGCGTCCCGTAACGCGCGTAGACGAGTCCCGTCTGAGCCTTCACGCCCGGCGGCAGCTCCGTGGAGAGCCGCGTCACGTACGGGTAATTCTTGAGCAGGCCGCGCTGCGCCACATCGACGGAGAAGATGTTATAGCCCGGCGGCAGCTTTGCCGCTTCGCTGACGGTCGCGGGGTCCGGGGTCGGCTCGCTCGCGGGACGATAGTCGAACCAGTCGAAGTCCGCAGGGGCGTTGCTCTCGCGCCCGCGCCCCGTTGTGAAGAGGCCGACGAAGACGCCGTTGAATCCGTTCGCCACCTCCGAAGCGAGGTAGCGGGTTTCGACGCCGCCGAGGTCTTGAAACGGGCCGTCGCCGACCGCGTAGGAGAAGCGGTAGATTTCCGGGTAAGAGCGGACGCGCAGGCGCACGAGTCCCGCGCCGACGGGTTGGGCCGCCGCCACGGTGCGGATGCTGCCGATGCTGTAGCGCAGGTAGACCTCGCGTCCCCCGTCGCCGCCGCGCCTGAGCCCCAGTTCGTAGTGATGCCGGTCGTTCTGGCGCAGCGCCAGCCCGGCCTCTTCGCCTTCGCGCGCGGGCTTGAAGTCGAGTTGCGTCGTGGTCTCGCTCTCGAAGTGCTGCTGGCGGCGTCCGACGAAGGTGGGCGGAAAATCTTTGTCGTCGAGCGTCACCGTCGAGCCTTTGAGTCGCAGCCACCCCGGCCGCTCCTTGAGCGACCAGCGCGCGGCGTCGAGGTTGCGCACGAAGCTCCATGAAAGGGCGAGCCTTTGAGATGTGAATTCGTCGCGGCTCGGCTCGGCGGGCCAGGGGTGCTGCGGCAGAGTCTTCACGTCCATGTGCGGAGTGATCGTGCCCGTGCCGTTGACGACGGGCCAGCCGTTTTCAGACCACTTGACCGGCGCGAGGCACGTCTCGCGCCCAAGGTGATGCGCCATCCGCGTGGCCGGGCGGAAGCCGAGGAAGACGGCCCACCAACTGCCGTCGTGTGCCTGTATGAGATCGGCGTGCCCCGTGCCCTGGATGGGGCTTGCTTTAAAGTTGCGGTGCGTCAGGATGGGGTTGCGTGCGTAAGGCTCGAACGGCCCCCAAGGGCTGCGGCTGCGCGCAATCGTCTCGCCGTGGCCGTACTCGGTTCCGCCTTCGGCGATCATCAGGTAGTAATAATCGCCGACCTTATAAAGGTGTGGGCCTTCGGGACTGCTCCCGCCCGTGCCCGACCAGAGCGGCTTGATGTCGGAGAGACGCTTGCCGGTCTTGATGTCTATCTCGGACTGGCAGATGCGCGCCGCGCAGTCCCCACCGCCCGTCGTCAGGTAAACCTTTCCGTCGTCGTCGAAGAAGAGCGAAGGGTCGATGCCGCCCTGGTCGAGCATGACCGGCTCCGACCAATCTCCGGCGGGGTCTGTCGTGTGGACGAAGAAGTTGCCGCCCGTTTCGGTCTTCAGCGTCGTGACCATGTAGAACATGCCGTCGTGATAGCGGATGGTCGGAGCCCAGATGCCGCCGTTGGTCGTCAGCCGGACGAGCGGGAGTTGTGAAGGGCGGGAGAGCGCGTGGCCGATCTGTCGCCAGTGGATGAGGTCGCGGCTGTGGTAGACGGGCACGCCGGGGAAATACTCGAACGTCGAGGTCACGAGATAATAGTCTTCCCCCACGCGGCAGACGCTCGGGTCGGGAGCCATCCCCGGGATGACCGGGTTGTCGAACCCTTCGGTCGAGGTTGGCTGCGCGCGGGCGGAGACCGCGAGCAGAAGGGCGCACGCGCAGGCCAGCATCGTCGCGACCGCCGACCTGTGACGCGCGCATTCGCGTTGAGAAGGTTGAATAATTTCTGGTCTCGGGGGACGGGACGTGACCGTGGCCAGTCTCGACGGGTGGCGATTCATATTCACCTGTGGTCAACAGGGGGGCTGCCTGGCTCCCCCGTCGAACGTTGCGGGAAACGTAAGGTGGCTAGAACGCTAACCGCAGGCCGTACTGAATCTCGCGGCCGTTGTAAGCCACGAGCTTACTGGTGATCTTGCCGAAGTTCGCGCTGGTGAAGTCAACGACCGGGTTAGCCAGGTTGAGATGGTTGAAGGCGTTGTAAGCCTCCAGGCGCGTCTCCAGCCTGAAGCGCTCGGTCAGCCGGAACGTCTTGCTCAGCGTCATGTCGGTCTGCCAATTGCTCGGCCCCACGACCCCGGGGAAAGTCCAAGGGTTATCCCGCCGATGAAGGTTGACGGGATCGGTCGCGAGTGCCGAAGTCGGCAGGGCGCTGAACTTGGAAGTGTCGAACCACCTGCCCGGCGTCGCGCCGCTGATCTTCGGGTCGCCGCTCACAATCAAGTTCTGGTTGAAGAAGAGCGGGCGGCCCGAATAGATGCGGGTCGTCGTCGTGAACTGCCAGCCGCCCAGCACCATGTCTACCGCCCGGGGCGAGTCCTTGAGCAGCCAGCGGCCCTTACCCACGGGGATGTCCCACGACACAGCGCTGGTGAAGCGATTCCGCGGCGTGTCGGTGTCACGCCATTCGAACTGGCGGGCGAAGGTGGCGAACTCGTCGAAGAACTCCTGCGACTGCTCTCGCTGGTAGGCGTAGGCCAACAGGATGCTGAGGCCGCTGGTGAAGGGCCGCTGCACCTGGAGCGTTAAGGACTGGAGATGCTCTTTCTTGCAGCAGGTGTTCGTCTGGTTGATGACCCCGTACTGCGGGTAGGGCCGCAGCAGCGCCCCGATGGTGATGGTGCCCTGGGTACGCAGCGAGCCGGGGAATTTGTCCGGCGTCAGGTAGTTGAAGAAGGGGTTGGTGACCGATTGGTTGAAGACGGAACGCGGCGTTTCGTAGGAGAACGCCGGGTCCACCATGTTGAGGTCAACGGCGTAAGGCACGTTGTGGCCTTTGTTATAAAAGTAGTCCACGTCGAGGACGAAGTGGCCCCAGATGCCGCGCTGGTAAGAGAGACTGATGCGGTCGTTGATCTGCGGGTGCTGGTCGAACTGATCCAGCCCGTTCGTCGCGTTGCCGGCGGCGCCGATGCTGTTGCCGAGGTTGGTGTAGCGGCCCAGCGCTTGACCGACGGGCAGTTGGATCGGGGTGAGGCTCGACGGGAACGGGTCGGACAGACGCACTTGGGGCCGCCCGTTATTGACCAGCGGGGCGGCGGTCGTGGTCGTCGAGAAGCCCGAGTATTGATTGACGAAGTCGCCCAGCGGGTCGCGAATCTTGCTCGAAGGCGTTCGGTAGCGCGCCCAGCCGAACCGGAAGACCGACTTGTCGTTGATGCGGTAGGCCCCGCCGAGGCGCGGCATCAAGTCGAACTTGTTCTGCCTCCACGCGTGGCGGTTATCCGCGGTCGTGAAGACCCATGCCCCGTTGAAAAGCTGCCGCTCTCCCTTGCTCGCCAAAAGGTTCGTGACCGTGGCGGGGATGGCGGGCGGCGTGGCGATCATCTCCGGGATCGGGTCGGTTAGGTCGAGCCGCTGCGTCAGGCGGTTCTGCGCGTCCACGGGGCCGGGCTCGTACTCCCAGCGCAGGCCGAGGTTGAGCGTCAGCCGGTTGTTGACTTTCCAGTCGTCCATGAAGTAGGCGGCGTACCCCAGATTGACCACCTCCTGGACGGGGATGCGCTGCACGTTGGAGTTGTTGTCGATGTAGCCGAGCAGGAACGTCGCCCACGCGCTGCCGGAGGTGTTCAGGTTCGGGCCGGTGTTGGCGTTGGCCGTGAGCTGCTGCCGGAGCTGGAAGTTGATCGGCGCGAAGCGCGCGCCCTTGCCCTTGTCCACGCGCATCTCGCCGCCACCCTTGAGCGAGTGGTTGCCCGCGTACACGTTCAGACGCGCCGAGCCGCCGAAGCCCTGCGGGTGCTGCCAGAACTCGTTGCCCGGGCGCCCGAAGCGATTGTTAGTCGGCACGTCGAAGGACGGGTAGTAGACCTGATCGATGGTGTAGAGCGACGAGTAGAAGTTGGGGAACAATCCCGCCAGCGTGTCCTGGCTGATCTTGGCCGTCTCGGCGACGTACTCGTCGGTCAGCTGGTGGTAGTTGGCGCGCACGTTCAAGACCACCGTCGGCGAGATCGTGTAGACCGAGTCGGCGGCGATGCTGAGACCGAAACGGTGGCTGCCGTTGACCGGCAGGAGCGCCGCGCCGGTGGGGTTCGACTCAAGGAGCTTTGCCTTGAACTGGCCATAGCGGAAGAAGGTCTTCCAATTCTCGGAGTAGTTCCAGTCAACGCGCTCCGAGAAATTCCAGTAGGTCGTGTTGTTGACCTTGAACCCCGATAGGTTGTTCTCGCTGCCGGGTAGGTTGGCGTGCGGAATCTCGGCCAACAACTTCACCGCCGTGGGGTCGAACCTGTTGGTCGGGATGATGTTGCCCGTGAACTGCGTGCGCGTGCCGGAGGTGCCGGTCGAAGTCAGCGGGTCGAAGATCGCGCGCGGCGACTGGCTGAAGTCGCCCGCCCGCTCCCGGTCGGTGGGCACGGTCAGGAGGAACGAGAGGGGCGAGGCGTCCGACCAGTGCTCATACGAGGTGAAGGTGAAGAGCTTGTTCTTGAGGATCGGCCCGCCTATCGTCCCGCCGAAGATCTTGAGGTTCGTCCCGCGGAAATTCTTCTCGTCCGCGCCCGCCGTCCGCTTGACCGTGGGGTCGTTGAAGGCGTTGAAGCGGGGGCTGCGCCCGTTGGCGATGGCCGTGCCGTGCCACTCGTTCGTCCCCGCCTTCATGTTGAGGACGATGATGCCGCCCGAGCTGTAGCCGTACTCGGAGTCCACGGCGTTCTTCTGGAACGTGACCTCCTGGACGGCGTCGAGCGCGGGCGTGTAAGAAGTCTTGTAGCTCGAAGTCAGCGGGACGCCGTCGAGCAGCACGTCGTTGGCCCGCTGCGTCCCGCCGCCCGCGTCGATGTCGTTGGCGTAGGCGTGGTGGTAGGGGCGGTTCTCGTTGGAGGTCGAGCCGGTGCCGGGCGAGACCGTCGGGTCGAGCGTGGTGACGTTATACGGGTTGCGCCCTCTGATGGGGAGCTGGTCAATAACTTTGTTCTCGATGGTCAGCGCTTGGCTGCTTGAGTTGAACTGCACTTCGACGGGCGGCGCTTCGACGGTGACCACTTCATCGACGCCGCCGGCTTCCAGACTAACGTCCGCCGTCACGTCGCCCCGCTGCTGGACGACTACGTTCTTCTGCTCGGACTTCTTGAAGCCCTGCTGCGCGACCGAGACTGTGTAGGTGCCCGGATCGACGAAGTCGAAGATGTAGTGCCCGTCGTCGTTCGTCTGGCGCGTCACGTCAACGCCCGTCTCGTCGTTGTGCAGGACGACCTGCGCGCCGGGGATGGCCGCCCCGTTCACGTCGGCGACGGTGCCCTGCACCTTCCCGCGGTAGTCCTGCGCCGCGACCGGCAACGTCACGGCGAGCAAAAGCACAACGAAGCCGATGACCCAGCGGAATTTCGAGCTAACCATCTCCCCACCTCCTGCTTTGAAACTGGATGTCGCCCCCTGAATAGCGCGCGAACGCGCTGCGGCTCAACAACCCTTCGCTCGTCGTTCCCTGCTTGTACATGACTGCGGCCTCGGAGAAGCCGATAGATGATTTAAGAGGAGGTCTGCTTTAAGCGCTTAACCGCCGTGCCGCCAGATTGCCGCGAAATAGGCCGCCGGGTGCGGAGGCAAGGGCCGGCGCAATCTAGCTCTTTTTATCTTTCAAGAAGGGGCTGGTAAAAGTGCGAAGCTTAAGGGAAGCTTACTCCCAACATACTTGCCTGAGAAGGAGGCGTGCAATCCGATAAAGGCGATAGCGAATTCCTTTTCGGGCAACAGGTTTAATAAAAATCCTGTCTTTGGAAATTAACCCACACTCTACAGCCACGCTGCTGATTTGTAAATCGGAATTTGAAGTCAATGCGATTTCTCAGTCGCCTTGTTTAATTTCTCGCTGCTCCTTTTCACGTGGCCGCTCAACTCTATGATTTCGTCGAGGTCACGCCGCGCTTTGACCGACAACTCGGCATCTATGACGTTCGCGTCTTTGAGGACAGGGTTATTAACAAACCCGACGATCAACTTAGCCAGCGACGAGAGTGACGACCTCAACTGCTCCGGCCCCTGTACGTCTTCAACCCGGAGGCGCCCGGGTGACGGCCCAGACTCCGGCAGCATGAGGTTGTCCTTCAGGCGTTCGGCGCGCTTCTTTATATCGGAGGCCGACTTCGCGACGTATCTGAAGTCGAGCGTGCCGCCGTGCGAGACCGCTTTGGCCAGTTCGTAGTTGACGACCTGTATGCGCATGAAGTCTTCCCTGATCTGCATCAGGGACAGCCGCGGGTCGCGCGCGGTCACCTTGCGAGGCCCCCTCTCCAAGGCCCTCTCCATGACCTCGTTCTCTAATTGGCGCTGTATCTCGCGCTGGAGGGGATCGGGCCGCCGCGGGGTGTTCCCGCTTTGCCCGTTGGTCGTAAGGATGAGCGCAGATTCTATGACGAAGACGGCGGCGGCTTTCGCCGCGAGCTTGATCTCGACGTTCATTGCATACTGCCTTTCTTCCGGCCGCGACTGAACGCGAGGGCGTGCTCAGGCAGGTCGCAGACTGCCGGCGAGGGCGCTGGGTAAGACAAGAATGGGATCGAATAAACCGAACGTCAAGCTTTTTCGGTCCGACCGCTCAACGGTTGTATTGCGGGAACTACTCCGCGACGATTCGACGCTTTCCGGCGCCCGCTCCGCCGTGCCGCAACACCGCGTTGCCTTCGCGGATGACACGCGCGGCCCAGTCGATGAAAGCGCCGACGAAGACGCGCCCGTCTTCATCGACCTGCACGTGCTCTCTCATCACGCGCAGCCCCTCTTCCATGCGCGGGACGTTGCGCCCGAGCAGCGTGAGGAGCGACGAAAGGGTGCGCGGGTCGGTCTCGGTCTCGATCATCTTGAGGTCGAGGGCGGTGACGTAGATGAAGGAGTACTGCGCGTGGAAGACCGCCGTCATCGGGCGCGGCCGATCCTTCCTGATGGGGCTCGCGTAAAGCTCGTCGGGGCGGTTCGTGATGAGGCGGTCGGCCGCCTCTAACGAGACGCCGAGGGCGCGCAGCTTCTGGTGCGCCATCTCGTGGACGAAAGCCTGCGCCAACCCCAGCGGGTCGTAGAACGTAGCCCACATCGTCCCGAACATAGACTCCTCCGAGTGGCTGGACGAGCCGAGCACCGAGCCGTACAGCGCGGGCGGCACCCCCGTGTCGGTCATCGGGTGGAACGAGTCCATCAGCGAGCGGAACTGCGCGAAGGCGGCCGGCCAGCGCCGGACGTACTCGGCGGCCAGGGCGATGTTGGGGTGGTCAACCGGCCCGTGCGCGTGGCGCGGAAGGCCCGGGCACGATTCGCTGATGTAGCGCACCGCGACCGCCCCGTCGAAGATAGTCGGCGCGTCGGCGGCGGCCCGCCTGACGTACGGCTCGCGGCGCAGGGGTGACCCGCCCGTCGTGGCAAGTTCGAGCGTGACGCGAGTGTCGTACTGGTCTTCCTGCGGCTCGGCCATGCGGCCCCAGTCGATTGGGCCGCGGGCGGGCGGCGCGCACGCCTCGCGCCGCGGGGGCGCGTGACCGTCGGGACTACTTTTAGGAGTGATGTTGACGAGCGCGATGGGGTTCTCAAGGCCGCGCCGGAAGCCTTCGGACGCGGTGACCTGAAGCCGCGCGGGGCTGGCGTACGGGAAGGCGAGGCCGCGCGCGCCCTCGGCCGGGTAAGAGGAGCCGGCGCAGCGCACGACGTACTTCTCGGCCGTGGCGTCCGTGTTGGTCAGCATCTTCAGCACGGGCGTCTTGATCTCCGCGATGCCGTGGAGCGCGGACCACTCGGCCGGCCAGGACAGAATCTCCGAGAGCCACCCGACCTCCGCGGCGAAGCCCCCGCCGCGCCCCGCCTCGAAGAACTCTTCGGCGAGCCCGGCCGTTGCTTCGCAGCCGAAGCGGCAGGGCCAGTGGTTGACGGCGCGCAGGCCGAGCGAGGCCCAGAGCACGTTGGTGTGCGGCGGCCCTCCGACCTCAAGCGTCAGCGCCCCGGCCTCGGCCCCGCCCGAGTTCGACGCCATCGACCAGACCCCGTCGGCGAGACACTGCTCGATAAAAGTCCGTCTGAAGAAGGCGCGGCAGCAGGCGGGATAGCCCGTCAGCCGGTCGAGTTCCGCCTCGTCCCCGGCTTCCCACGCGGACTTGAAGTGTGCGACGCGGGCGGCCTCGCCGATGACGGCGCAGTAATGTGCGGGGCGGTTCGGCGCGTCGGCCGGCGCGTTGAAGTATGAGGAGTGGAGCGCCCCGCGCGGCTCAAGCGTCTCCACCATCAGCCCGAGCGCGGGCAGCTTGCCGTAAAGCTCGAACAATTGCCAGGCCGGGATGACGCGCGGCGCGCACGGACGCGCGCCCGAGAGCACGAGCCGGCACGCGATGTCCGCGCCGCGCCTTTGCAACTCCCGCACGCGCGGCCACCAGACGCCCCTGGCGGCCTCGCTCGCCCAGGTGTGTCGGGCGAAGGGGGGCAGACTGAAATCGAGCAACTTCATCGGGGCTTTAAACTGACGGCTCCGTCAGGACTCTCTTCCGGCCGACAGCGCGGGCAGAGTCTCCTGCATCAGCGGGTTCGCGCCGGCCGCCCAGGCGCGCAGCATGGCCTCTTCGAGCGCGGGCCGCACGTCCCGGAGCGAGAGCGGCTGCAACCCTCTCGCGACCAGCTCGCGCTCGGCGCGCTCGTAGAGCGCCGTCCACACTTCGCAGTGCTCCGTGCGGTTGCGCCAGTCGCCGCCGAGGGCCGTGCCCGGGCACTGGCCCTTGCACATCAGGAAGAAGCGGCAGCCGCGGCAGCCGCCGTGCTCCTGCGGGGTGTGATAGAGCGCGAGGTAACGCTCGAACCCGGGGGCCTCCGCCTTGATGAAGTCGATGCCGTCCTTGTTGGTGCGGCCGCAGTTGCTACTCTGGCCGTTGCCCTCGACGCCGCGCACGGCCTCGGTCGTGTAAGGGTCGCAGGCGCGCCACACGCAGGCGGCCTGCCCGTCGCGGCCGAGCAGAAGGTTCTCCACGTCGCGGAAGATGTCGAACCTGAGGCGTGCCAACTCCCGCTCCAACCCCGCGAAGCTGAGCAGGGCCGCCACGTTCTCGCGCGCCGAGAGCGCGTACTTGCCGCGCACGGAGTCGTGCTCGACTTCGAGCATGTGCAGACGCGCGCTCGTCACCCCCAGAGACTCCAGACGGCGGAACCACTCGTGCATGACGGGCAGCTTGTCGGCGGTCGCGTTGTTGCGATGCAGGGTCACGATGAGGCTCGGCGGCATGCCGGCCGCGCAGAGGCTTTCGACGGCGCGGTGCGCGCGCTCGGTCGCGTCCCTGGTCTTCGGAAGGCTCCCGGCCCAGCGCACGTCGTTGAGTTCGCCGGGGCCGTCGAGGGAGACGCCGACGTGGACGCGGTATTCGCGGAACAGCGCGAGGTGCTCGTCCGTGATGAGCGTCCCGTTGGTCTGCACGCCGTTGCGGCCGAAGCGTTCGAGGCCCCACGCCCACAGCTCGCGCAGGTCGGCCAGCGGCAGCAGCAGCGGCTCGCCGCCGAAGAGCGTGAACCCGCCGCGCTCGCGCGCGACGGCGTCCTTCATCGCGGCCATGTCGTACCCGCGCGTGAGGTTGCCTGCGTCGCGCTGCGGGTTCTGGTAGCAGTACTGGCAGGCGATGTTGCAGTTGACGCCGAGCGGTCGGAGTTCGGCCCCCATCCGGTGCTCCCCTTCCCTTCAGACTTCCGGCCGGCACGAGCGCGGCTACGACTTCGCGTCGATGTGTCCCCCGTCAACGTGCGGCGCGGAGGTATCGACGTGCCCCTGATCCACGTGCCCGCCCACGTCGGCGTGCACGCCGAAGTGGTGCGTGTCGCCGTGCGGCGCCGAGGTATCGACGTGGAGGGCGTTGGAGTCGGCGTGGCCGCCGGTGTCCACGTGCCCGGTGTTGATGTCCATGTGCACGTTGGGGAAGACGGCGGCGATGGCGTTGGCTACGTCCGCGGCCGAGTAGCCCAGCCCGACGAGGATGTTGTAGGCGTCGGTCGCCGACGCGCCGAGGCCGTAGAGCATTTGCACCAACTGCGAGAGGTCTTGCGTGAAGTTGTTGTAGACGAGCGTCGCCGCCTCCGGCACCGACTCGCCGAAGAAGGGGACGAGGAGGTTGCCGACGGCGACGATGTCGCCGACCCCCGTAATGAGCCCCGACTTCACCGCCTGCAACCACTTGGTCGCGTCGGAGAAGAGGTCGGAGAAGACGCTCTGCGCGTTGGCCTCGATCTTGTTGACGATCATGCCGAGCAGGTCGGCCAAATCCGTGACGGTGGCGTCGAGGGTAATGGTCGGCAGCGTCCAATTCCCGAAGGTGCCGCCGATGCTGCCCGACACGCCCGACGTGCCGACCGAGACGGAGGCGCTGCCCTTGAACTCCTCGTTGACGTTGACGGTGCCGAGGTTGAAGTTGCCGGGCGCGACGACCGGGCCGAAGCTCTGCACGAGCTGGAAGTCGAGCGCGGCCGAGGCGCTGAAGGACTGAGAGTCGGTCAGGGCGCAGTTGAACGACTGCGTCTTGCCGGCGACGGTGAAGTCGAGGGCGAAGGAGAAGCCGTTGCCGATGGTCGCATTGAGGTCGGCGCCGACGAGCTTCAACAAGTTCACGTCCAGCGTGGCGTTGAAGTACGGCGCGGCGTTGGTGCTCAAGGCCACGAGCGGCCCGCCGAGCGTGCTCTTGCCGGTGGCGGTCAGCGCGCCGTTGCCAACGTTGACGGGCGACATCTGTGCGCTCCCGGAGATGTTCGGGTCGGTCGTGCTCAGGGAGATTTGCAGCGCAGCCTCGGCCTTAAAGTCCGAGGTCACGTCGAGCGTGCCGTTCAGGCCGAAGCCGGGCGGCGGCATACTGCCGTCGGGCAGCTTGTTGGTCTGCCCCGGCTCGGCCCAGCAGACGTAGAGCTTCTCAAGGTTGAGCCCCTGCAACGCAGGCGGCAGCGTGAGTGTGCCCTGGAAGACGGCGCTGAAGATCGGCGCCAGCGCGATGTTGTTGAAGTTGCCGTAGAGCAGCACGGGGTTGATGGCCTCGCCTTCGAGGACGACCACGAGCGCGAAGGAGTCGGCCGGGTTGCTCCCGATCTGGAAGACGCCGTTGAAGCCCAGAGTCACGCCCGGCGCGGGCTCGAAGGCGAGGCCGCCGAGCAGCCCCACCTCTTCGAGCGTGACGCCGGTGAACCCGAACGGCGCCTTCAGGCCGCCGGGCGCGGTCGCCTCGGCGCTGAACGTCCCGCCGGCCGCGCTGATTTCGAGCGAGGTCTCCACGTCGAGCGGCTGTCCGTCGAGCGGCAGCGAGAAGGTGCCGTCGAGGGTGACCGAGAGCGGGCTGGCGGCAATGACCAGTTGCGGATTTTCGAGCGTCAAGTTGTTGAAGGGGAGGATGGGGATCGGCTGCCCGCTGAGGCCGACGGTCAGCTCGGTCTTGGTCGGGTCGGTGCTGATGGTCGCCTGCACCGTCAGCGTGTCCTGGCCGAGCACGGTCTGAAGGTTCTTAGCGATGCTGCCCGACCCGGAGCCCGTCAGGTCAACCTGCGAGCCGAAGGTCAGGCCCGGCACCAGGCCGACCTTGCTGCCGGAGAGCGGCGGGAAGTCCGCGAAGGAGAAGCTCGGGTCGGTCAGGGACGAAATGATGAAGAAGGCGTTCTTGAAGGTGAGGAAGTCCAGCGCCGAGAGGTCGGGGCCGACGGGCGCGGGCAGCGAGCCGAACTGCCAGGGGCTCGGGAGCGCCAGCCCCAACGCGAAGCCCCAGCCGTTTTCGTCGCTCGCCACGAAGAAGGCTTCGCCATAAGTGGTCGAGGCCGCCGTCAGCACCAACGTCTTCTGTTCGAAGTCGATCTCCAACGTCGCGGACTTCAGCCCGAGGTCGGGCAGCCCCGACGGCAGTTGGATCGCGCCCGTCGAAATCCCGAGCCCCGCCGCCAGCGAAGTGTAGCCGAGCGACTTGCCGTTGGCCTGCCAACTGCCTTCGAGCACGTTGCTGTTCGGCCCGAGCGTGTAGGAGAGCGCGAAGGTGGCCGGGCCGACCACCCACGTGCCGCCGAGCGTGCCGGTCGCGCCGGCCGTGCCCGAGCCCTTGACGGTCACCTGCGCCTGCGCCTGTATCGAAGGCGAGCCGACCGGGATGTTCCAGACGAAGTCGGCGCCGACCTCGAAAGAGTATGTACCGTCGGAGGTGTCGAAGGAGGCGCTCAGGTCGTCGATGGAGATGTCCTGAAAGGGCAGGGTCGTCTGTGGCGAGACGAGCGCGAGGGCCAGCGCCAGCAGGCTCACGGACTGCCCTGACGCCAGCGCCGCCGCGAAGGTCATCCCGTCGCCCACGGCGCCCGTCACGTTGAAGGTGGCGCCAGCGACCGTCAAAGGGCCGGCGAGGGTGGCGCTGACCGCCGCTTTGCCGCCGGACGGATACGCGGCGGTGACGCCGAGCTGGACGGGGCCGACCATGAACTTCCCCGTGCCGAGTATGTCGAGCTGCGCGCTCGCCTGCCCGCCCAGCTTCATCGAGCGCGCCCCGGCGTCGAGCAGGAAAGAGAGCCCGGAGAAGTTAAAACTCGCGAAGCTCTGCGGCACCGTGAAGCCCTGCCCGAAGAGCTGCGACGACACGGCGGAGAGCGTGAAGGAGCTGGCGCCGGGGAACGTCGCCTGGAGCGTGAAGGTCACGCTGCCGCCCGTGACGTTGAAGGTCAGGGTGACGGAGATGTTGTCGACGCCGAAGAGAGACACGTTACCGCCGAGGACGAGCGTGTCCGACGTGGGCTCCGAGAGGCTCGGCTGCGTCACGGTGATTGCCGCGGCGTTGAAGACCTCCTGAAGTAGCTGATCGACCCAGTTCGTCCCCAGCGTCGCGTCGTTGACGACGACCTGCCCGGCCGAGTTGATCTGATTCTGAAGGGCGGTTTGAAGTTCCTGGATGGTCATGCTCAAGACTCCTTATGATTTCGCGTTTCAGGGAACGCCGGCCCGGCGCGGGAGCGCAATGCGCCGGCAGCCGTGCGGTAAAACCTCGGGCCGCACAGAGGCCACAGGACGGCGGCCGAGCTATTCGTCTGGGAAATATTTTTAAGGCTTGCGGTCGAGAGGCGTCCTTCAGTCGCCTCCCGCAGTGATGAACGCGGCGGACTATAGCCCCTCCATACGAGAGCTGTCAACGTTGCCATCCTCCCGAGTCGAATGACTCGAACGCGACTTGAGCATTCTTTGCGGTCGGCTCCCCCGTCGGCCGGTTAGACTGCTCGAACCTCGGCTGCGGCTCTAACGTAATTCGGGAGGAGGTCTTTCGTCATGATATTCCTGCTGGCCGGCGTGCTGCTCCTGACGGCGTGGTGAGTTACCGCCCTCGCACGGCGGCAGGGATTAGCCCGGGCACTCAGGGGCGTCGCCATCTCGGCCTGCTGCGGCTTGCTGGCAGGCGTCTTCATCGGCGTCGGCGCGCGCGTCGGGATGGGCGCCATCACCATCGCGAACGGCGCCCCGCAGCGGCTCACGGCGTCGGGGACGTTTACCGTCGTCCTCACCTTCTCAAGCTTCGGCATCGTGCTGGGCGTCGTCTACGAAGCGTTATTCCGGCGACTGCTCCGGCGCAACGGGCTGGCCTACGGCGGGCTCCTGACGTTATGCACCTGGTATCCGCTCGCGCATGCGGCCGCGCAGCAGTTGACGGCGCCTCCTACCCTCATCGCGCTCGTCACGTTATCGGGCTTGTTGGTCGGCCTGATGTGGCTGCCGTTCGGGCTCGCCCTGGAGGCACTGCTCAGGAGATGGCACGACCGAAAGCGTCTGTTGGTGGCGGCCGCCACAGCCTGACGACGGTTATGCACACGGCCCTTGAGCGGCTTCTCCTGTTTACTGCCCCGCGGGCTCGCGCAGTTGTTTGAACAGCAACACGCCGAGCACGGCGGCGACCGCCAGGCCGAGGACGGCCCAGGTCAAGTCGCCGAGGAGGTCGCTCAACGCCTGCACGCGGTCGCTGAAGAACTTGCCGAGCAGCACGTAGAGGACGACCCACAGCGCCTCGCCGAGCACGTCGTAGAACAGGAAGCGCGGCCAGGGATACCCGGTCGCGCCGGCCGTGAGGTTGCCGACGGGGCCGAGCGGCGTCACCAGCCAGCGGCTCAGGAAGACGCCTACTCCTTCGCGGCGCTTCAGCCACTCTTCGGCCTGCTCTACCTTCTTCTCGCCGCCGACGAGTCTGCCCAGACGCCGGGTCAGGCGGCGCCCGCCCCAACGCCC
>CAXTSK010000011.1:0-26378 GCA_964246655.1 uncultured Pyrinomonadaceae bacterium | reverse complement strand
CTTTCAACACAGAGACACAGAGACACAGCTTTTGTCTTAGGGCTGTGTCTCTGTGTCTCTGTGTTGAACCTCGGGTTCGCTATGCGCGCGGCGCGGCGGGGGCGTCTTCATCGTCGTCGTCGTCATACTCGTCTTCGCCGCTGTCGTCCTCGTCCGCGTAGTCGTCTTCGTCGTCGAGGTCGTCCTCGTCATACTCCCCGGGGTCGTCCATGAGAATCTGTATGCCGCGGGTTGAAGGAAGACAACTGATGATCTGCACGCGCTCGATGTGCGTCATCTCGGACGACGAATGCCAGAGCTTGACCCAGAAGCTACGGGTGTCGCCGTGCACGACGAAGGTCGAGCCGTCCATCATGACGGGGACGGGCGTGGCCTCCGTCCCGTCGCGCAGCTCTTCCAAAAGTTCGGGCACGTACTGGCGGAACTGCTCGAACTGTAAGACGACCGCCGACTCGTCCACCTCCGCGGGCGGAAGCTCCACCGGCTCGTCAGATTCTAAGAGCAGCCGCGACTCGGTCTGCTGATTTCTCTTTTTGACTACAGGCATACGCTCAACACTTGAGTCCTAATCTCTTCCTCAAATACTCGGCGAGTTCGGCGGTCTTGACGCGCTCTTGCTCCCACGTGTCGCGGTCGCGGACGGTGACGGCCTCGTCTTCGAGCGACTGGTGATCGACGGTGACGCAGAAGGGCGTGCCGATCTCGTCCTGGCGCGCGTAGAGCTTGCCGATGCCGCCCGTGTCGTCGTAGACGGCGCGCATCGAGGGCTGCAACTCCTTCTTGAGGTTCTTCGCCATCGAGACGATCTCGGGCTTGTTCTTCGCGAGCGGGAGCACCGCCACCTTGATGGGCGCGAGTTGTGGGTGCAGACTCAAAATCACACGCTTCTCACCCTTGTCGGTCGTCTTCTCGGTGTAAGCATCCATCAGGGCGGCGAGCACCGTGCGGTTGACCCCGGCCGCCGGCTCGATGACGTAAGGGTAGTAGCGCTCCTTCATCGCCTCGTCGAAGTAGGAGAGGTCGTCGGTCGCGTCGGGGTTGAGGCGTTTGCCTTCCGCGTCTTCCGGCTTCTTCGAGTGAGCCTTCAGGTCGAAGTCCGTGCGGTTCGCGATGCCCATCAGCTCGTCCCACTGCCGCTCCTCGTCCTCGCGCTCGGGGAAGAAGCGGTAGTGGATGTCTACGGTGCGCTTGGCGTAGTGCGCCAGTTCCTCCTTTGGCTGCTCGTAGAAGCGCAGGTTCGAGGCGCCGATGCCGAGGTTGATGAACCATTGGTGGCAGTAGTCGATCCACTCCTGATGGACGCGCTCGTCCTCGCCGGGGCGCACGAAGTACTCCATCTCCATCTGCTCGAACTCGCGCGTGCGGAAGATGAAGTTGCCGGGCGTGACCTCGTTGCGGAACGACTTGCCGATCTGCGCGATGCCGAAGGGAATCTTCCGCCGCATCGCCGTCTGCACGTTCAGGAAGTTGATGAAGATGCCCTGCGCCGTCTCCGGCCGCAGGTAGGCGAGCGCCTTCGGATCATCCTCCTCCGCCACCGCGCCGATGGTCGTACGAAACATGAGATTGAAGGGGCGCGGCTCAGTCCAATTACTCTCTCCGCAGTTGGGGCATTTGAGTATCCCCTGTTCGCGCGCCTCTCTGGCGGAGATGATATAACTGCTGACGCCGAGCTTATCGAAATGCTTTTTCGCGTCTCCCTGCCAATCTAGCTTGTCCTCCCGGAAGCGACTCTTACACTCCTTGCAGTCCACGAGCGGATCGCTGAAGGTGTCTTCGTGCCCTGAATACTTCCAGACTAGACGGTTGAGGATGAGGCTCGAATCAATCCCCTCCATGTCGTCGCGCTCATGAACCATCCAGCGCCACCAAGCCTGCTTGACGTTGTTCGAGATCTCCACGCCGAGCGGGCCGTAGTCCCACGCGCTCCCCAGCCCGCCGTAAATCTCCGAAGAGGGGAAGACGAACCCGCGCCGCTTCGAGAGCGACACGACCGTGTCGATGTTCGGTGCTGCCAATGTTCTTCTCCGGTAAATGGTAAATAGTGAATGGTAAATAGTGAGCGGACGGACGCGGCCTTCCATTCACTATTTACCATTTACTATTTACTCTCATGGTAGCAGCCGCACGGCGCAGTTGAAAAGAAGGGAGGGGCGACGCCCGGGCGGACGCCTCCCCTCCCTTCGGTTTTCAACCGCGGTCTGTGCTACTTCGTAGACGGCGCCTGGACGTTAACGTCGATCTCGGTCTTCTTCGTCCCGCCGCCGAACATGCCGCCGCGCCACGCGAAGAACGCGGCGACGACCACGATTAGAAAGATCACCACGATGGCGACCACGCCGGTGTTGCTTGAGCCTTCTCCATCAGCCATTATCTTTGAATCCTCCTGGAAATCCGTTCTTGTTAACTGCGCCCCTTGAGGGCTCCGGGCGAGGTAATAGTTCTGAAACTACACATCGAAATGGTATGGAGCGCCCTCCCTCGTTCCGTTACCATACGCAGTCGAGCGCTCACACTGGATTATAGAAAAGGCCGTGCCACAGGGAGAAGTAGTCAGTAGAAAAACCTTCGTCGCTCAAACCCTGCGGCTGTTGTCATCCACAACTTTCTCAAAGCCGAGTCTACCAACTACTGACTATTGTCTACTGTCTTAAAGAGGAAGCGCCTTTACACAAAATTATTATTTTTTTTTTCGTTTTTTATTTTGCCGCCGCGGGCCCGGTCTTGGGGGGGGCCGGCCGCTTTCGGTTTCAAGTTCGTCCGGGGCGTCAGTCGCGGCGCGTGCGGCGCTCGTCGGGGGTGACGGTCGGGGTCGGGCGCGGCGGCTCGGCGCCCTGCGGCACGAGCCACAACTCGAAGCTGTTCGACTCGCGGTAGCCGCCGTTGATGACGACGAGGCGGTCGCGAGTGATGCCGCGGTTGGTTGAGAGGTAGTCGGCCGCGCGCTTCGTCATGCGGTCGGCCTCGCCCGCGCGGCTGTTGCGACCGGCGTAGGCAATGATGTAGCCGGTCGAGCCCGGGTTGTTCTGAAGCTCAATCGCCAGATTGTCGAAGCGCGCCTTGTCGTCGTCGTGCGCGATGGACGGGAACTCGTCGAAGCGCTTGGGCGGCGTGATGGTCGGGAGCCCCGAGACGCCCGTCGCGGCCTGCGCCGTCTGCCGGCACGAGCGGTCACCCGAGCCGTCGTCCACGACGAGGATGGCCGTCACGCGCTTGTTGCCTAAGCCCGAAGAGTCAACCGTGATCGTCGGCGTGCCCACGCCCGAGAGGATGCGCGCCGCGGGCGGGCTCACCGTCCACGTGTAGTTGAGCGCCGAAGGCCCTTGATAAGCCACGTCGGCCGTGAACGTCACGATGTCGCCGTCGGCGACTTGAGCCGGCGCGGTGACGTTGACGGGGTACGGGCAGGGCGAGGCGGCAATGGCCGGAATCTCGATGGTGCGCGGGCGGTAGTTGAGCGCGATGCAGTTCTTGCGCCCGGCGATGATGTTGAAGGTCTGCGCCCAGCGCGTGCTGTTCGGGAAGATGATCTCGACGGTGTGCTGGCCGGGGTCGAGCTCGATGGCGCGCACGTAGTCGGTCGTCTCGCCCGCGGGCTGGCCGTCGATGCTGATGGGGTAACCGCCGGGCTGCGTCGAGACCTCGATACGGCCCGTCGTCGGCTGCTGGGTCTTCTTGTTCTTCTGCTTGGCCCCGGCGCCCGTTGTCAAGAGGAGCAAGGCACAGGCGGCGAGCGCCATGAAGGCGGCGAAGGCGGCTCTCGGTCGCGTCATCGTTTTAGACCTCCCCCGTCGTCGCGCTCAGGTTCAACTCTTCGTCGCGCCTGCGGCCGTAGCGGCGGCGTGCGCCGGCGCCGACGGCGAGCAGGCCCGAGCCGAAGAGAAAGAGCGAGATGGGCTCCGGCGTCGGGGTGGTGGGCGGCGTGGGCGTCGTCGGGGGGCCGCAGTTGATCTCGCACTCGGGAGTGTCGCCGCCGCCGCCCGCGCAGATGCCGCTCACGCAGACGAGCGGGATGCCTGCGAGCGTCCACCACGGGAAGCCGCCGGCCTTCCGGATCGCTTCGGGCACGGCAATCTCGCCGCAGTCGCAGACCGTGCCGGTCACGTCGCCGAGGTCAACGGTCTCGACCTTGCCGCCGCTCTGCGAGAGCGTCGGGTCGGACGAGGCGGGGGCGGAAACGTTGGTCGAGCCGCCGGGGGCCGCCGTCTGTTGGCCGGCGCCCTGCTGCTCCTGTGTGGAGGCCGCGCCGCTCTGCGTCGTCGAACCGGTCTGCTCGGTGGCGACGCCCTGCGCCGCAAGGCGCAGGCGCACGTCGATGGCTGGGTGCAACTGGCCGCCCGCGCCGGCCGTGCGCACCATCTCACCGTAGGTGATGGTGCTGGCCAGCGTCGAGGGCGCGGCTGCGAGCATGACGCCGAGCATCAGAGCGATTGGGCGGAATGCTTGATGCCTCATAAGCGGGGTCGTCCTCCTGCTTGAACCCAATCCCCTTCGGCCTGCGTCGGGAAAACCTTGTGACTTCGGGGCAATTCGGGCGAATCTACGAAACGGGCGCGGGGCTGAAATCGGCGGCGGGGACGGCAAAGCCGCCATCGGCGGCGTCGCCTCCGGCCTCGCCTGTTTCCGTATCTGCCCGTTATTTGAAAGACTTGCGGCGAAACCTCTCCCGTTTACCGCATTGAGAAGAGACTCCGAATAGCCTTTGAGTTCCAATTTCGGATGCTCATTAAACCCGCCCCCGCGCCACCCTGTCAAGATAAAAAAGGGCTCGCCTCGCCGGGCGAACCCTTTTTCTCGCAAAAATTAAACGCGGGGGCGCCTCCGCCTAGTCCGTGTCGCCTTGGCCGGCGGCCTCGGCGCGCTCGCCCTGGCCCGTCTTCTGCTTCTCGTCGCGGAGCACGGCCTTGCGGGAGAGCTTGATCTTGTTGCCCTCCTTGCCGATGCACTTGACGAGAATCTGCTGACCCTCCTTCAACTCGTCGCGCACGTCGCGGACGCGGTGCTCGGCGATCTCGGAGATGTGCAGCAGGCCGTCGGTGCCGGGGAAGATTTCGACGAAGGCGCCGAAGTCCACGATGCGCGAGACGGTGCCGAGGTAGGTCTCGCCGATCTCGGCCTCGGCCGTCAGGCCGCGGATGCGGGCGACCGCCGCCTGCGCCGCGTCGCCGTCGGCCGTGGCGATGAAGATGGTGCCGTCATCCTCCACGTCTATCTTCGCGCCGGTCTCCTCGACGATGGAGCGGATCATCTTGCCGCCCGGCCCGATCACGTCGCGGATGCGGTCGGGGTTGATCTTGATGGTGATGATGCGCGGCGCGTACGGCGAAAGCTCCTCGCGCGCGGCCGGGATGGCCTGCTCCATGATGGAGAGGATGTGCATGCGACCCTTCTTCGCCTGCTCAAGCGCCTCGGCCATGATCTGGGCGTTGATGCCGCCGATCTTGATGTCCATCTGGAGCGCGGTGATGCCTTCGCGCGTCCCCGCCACCTTGAAGTCCATGTCGCCGTAGTGGTCTTCGGCGCCCGCGATGTCGGAGAGAATCGCGTAGCGGTTCCCCTCCATCACCAGACCCATCGCGACGCCCGCGACCGCCGACTTGATGGGCACGCCCGCGTCCATCATCGAGAGCGAACCGCCGCAGACCGTCGCCATCGAAGAAGACCCGTTCGACTCCGTGATGTCCGAGACGATGCGGAGCGAGTACGGGAACTCCGTTTCGCTCGGCAGGACGGGTTCGAGCGCGCGACGCGCCAGCGCCCCGTGGCCGATCTCGCGGCGCGAGGTGGAGCCGAAGCGTCCGACCTCGCCGACCGAGTAGTGCGGGAAGTTGTAGTGCAGGAGGAAGCGGCGCTTGATCTCGCCCGACTCAAGGTCGTCCATGAACTGCTCGTCTTCCTTCGTGCCGAGCGTCGAAGTCACAATCGCCTGCGTCTCGCCGCGCGTGAAGAGCGCCGAGCCGTGGACGCGCGGGAGCCAGTTGACCTCCACGTCGATGGGGCGAATCTCGCTGAACTTGCGGTTGTCCGGGCGGCGGCGTTTGCCGAGGATGTCCTCGCGGAAGATCTTCTCCTTGAGGTGGTCGAAAATCTTCTTCGCCTGCTGGCGCTGGTCGGGCGCGTCCTCAGGATAGGATTCGACGACCTCCTTCTTCAAGGCGTCAACGGCGGCATAAGAGTCAATCTTGCCCAACGCCTCGGTGTTAAGCGCCTGACGGAGACGCTCCGAGTAGTTGCGCTCGACCTCGCCCAGCATCTCCTCGTTCAGCACCGGCGCCTCGACAGGCCGCTTCTGGATGTCGAGCGCCTTGTAGAGTTCCTTCTGCCAGCGGCACAAGCGGTTGATCTCCTTGTGCGCGAGCATGAGCGCCTCGACCATGATCTCCTCCGACACCTCCTTGGCGCCGGCCTCGACCATGACGATGGCCTCCTCGGTGCCTGCGACGACGAGGTTCAGGCGCGACTCGCGCACCTCGTCGTAGGTCGGGTTGATGACGTAACGGCCGTCAATCAGGCCGACGCGCACGCCCGCGATGGGCTGCGGGAAAGGGATGTCCGAGAGGTAGAGCGCGAGCGACGCGCCCGTGATCGCCAAAACGTCCGGGTCGTTCTCGTCGTCGGCCGAGATGACCGAGGCGATGACCTGCGTCTCGTTGCGATAGCCTTCCGTAAAGAGCGGGCGGCAGGGGCGGTCGATCATGCGCGCGGTCAGGACTTCCTTCTCGCCGGGCCTGCCTTCGCGGCGGAAGTAGTTGCCGGGGATGCGACCGGCGGCGTAGTTGTGCTCGCGGTACTCGACCGTGAGCGGGAAGAAGTCGATGCCTTCGCGGGGTGCCCCGGCGCCGACCGCGGCGACCAGCACCATCGTGTCGCCGTAGCGGACGATGACGGAGCCGTGCGCCTGCTTGGCGACGCGGCCGGTCTCGACCGACAGCTCGCGGTCGCCCAATTTGATCTTCTCTCTCAGTAATTTCTTGGCTGCCATTTTTATCTCGTCTCCTTCGGGCGGGTCGTCCGCCTGGCGGAGACGACCTGTGGATTTGCGCAACGTCTCATCCGCCGCGCGCTGGCCCGGAAATGTTCGTCTGTCGGGTCGGGCCTCGGCCCCCGCTACGTGAGGCGGGGGCGCGGCCCGTGCTCCTGAAAAGAAAAAGCGGCACCCGCTCCAACCGTGAAGCCGGTGCCGCCTTCTGCTAGTCCGCCAAAGGCTGCTCCCCGAAGTCCGCGCGCGGAAGCTTGCGCCGTCACGTTCGGCCACTCCCGCCCGCCTGTCACTGGACGTGGGGCGTTGTTAAAGAGGATTTCGTCCTCGTACACTCGACTGACTGCGAACCCGCGTGCAGCCCGACTCCGCCGCTACCGGTTAACGGCGCAGGCCGAGCTTACTGATGAGTTCGTGGTACCCTTCGATGTCTCTACGCTTGAGGTAGTCGAGCAGGCTCCTGCGCTGCGAGACCATCTTGAGCAGCCCCCGCCGCGAGTGGTTGTCCTTCTTGTGAGTCTTGAAATGCTCGGTCAGCTCGTTAATGCGCTGCGTGAGCAGAGCGACCTGCACTTGCGGCGAGCCGGTGTCGCCCTCGTGAGTCCTGTACTGAGTGATAATGCTTTCCTTGACTTCCGTTGCTAACGACATGACTGTTCTTAATGGCCCTCCCAGACCGCAGTAGACCTGACCCTATCCTCAGGCAACCGCTAGAGTTAATTTACTGACCCAAGGAATCTAACACGCGCCCGCGCGGGGTGTCCAGCGACCGCGCCGACGATTAAAGCCGCGGAGCGACGGCGCGCGCGCTTCGTTTTAGCTAACGCTTCTTGCCGCGTGGCTTGGGCGCGGCGCGGCGGACGCCTTCGCTCTTGGTCGGGCTCGGGAGCCGGTCGGGCAGGTCTACCTCGTCGTCAATCAAAGCCTCGACGTAGACGTTCGCGAGATGGGCATACTGCAAGAGGACAAGCAGCGACGGCTCACGTTTCCCGAGTTCGAACTGTGAGATGTAGTGCCGGTAGCCGCGCTCACCCATCCCGAGATGGGTGAGCATTTGGCCCTGCGACACGCCGAGGGCGTTGCGTATCTGAAGAAGCTTTTCGGCAAGGCGCTCGGGCCTTTCGCGTGCGCTGCCCATCAGGATTTTTCTCCTGACAGCGCAGTCATACACACGCGCCTCTTGCTTCTAGTCACAACAATGACTAGAATGTGCTTGCGTAACTGATTCGCCGTGAGTAGAGACCTCTCATGCTCAACGGCGATGCTCATCTCTCTGGCGGTTGAGGGTGAGCTACGCTTCGCATCCGACCCGTTGCCTTATTTTCAAAGACGAGAACGCGCGCATGATAGCAAAGCCCGCCGTCATCCTCTACGTCGAACATAACCGAATGCTGCTTGAGACCGTGCGCGACGTGTTGGAGTTCGCGGGGTGGTACGTCAAGCCCTGCTCGGACGACGGCTACGCCGTGGCGTACGTCGAGAGCGAGCAGCACTTCGACCTGCTGCTGCTCGATCACGATTTTCCCGGCCTGTCAGGGCTCACACTGACCGAACGCGCGCGCCGCCGTCCGCACCGGCGGAAGACGCCCGTCATCCTCATCTCCCTCGAAGACATCGCCGACGAGGCGCGGCGCGCAGGCGCGGACGCCTTCCTGCGCAAGCCGAACAACCTCATCGAACTCGTCGAAACCATCAGGCGGTTGCTCGTCGCGCGCGGCCAGGACGGCGCGTAGTCTCGTCGCGGGCGTGACGCGGCGTCCGGACGTTTGGGGCGTGCACCTCTACGGGACGGTCTGCTACCATGCGGCACGTTTTTCAAACGCGGAGAGACGGGGGACTTTATGGACGCCAGCGAGGAGAAGGTGGAGGAGCGTGCGCGCATACTGGTCGTGGGCGGCGGGTTCGGGGGGTTGTTCACGGCGCTCAGCCTCGCGCGCGCGGGCGACGTGACGCTCTTAGCCAACGAGGATCACTTCCTGCACACGCCGCTCCTCTACGAGTACCTGAGCGGCGAGGTCGAAGCGTGGCACATCGCGCCGCGCTACACGGAGTTGATCGGGAACGACAAGGTCAACTTCGTCCACGGCGCCGTGACCGACATCGACTTCGGAAGCAAAGAGGTCACCGTCGCCGGGCGCGTCCGCAAGCTCGCTTACGACTACCTCGTGCTCGGCGTCGGCGGCATCACGAACTTCTGGGGCATCGAAGGCGCCGAGCAGCACGCGCTCCCCTTCCGCAAACTCCGCCACGCCGACGACCTGCGCGCGCGCATGATCGACGCGCTCGACCGCATCCCGCCCGACGCCGCGCCGCAGGACGCGCGCCGCGCCGCAACCTTCGTCGTCGTGGGCGGCGGCGCCTCGGGCGTCGAGCTTTCAACCAAGATGTCCGACCTCCTGCGCGACGCCTTCCAACGGCGCGGCCTGCGCGGCGGGCCGCGCGTCGTCGTCGTCGAGATGGCGGGCCAGCTCGTCCCCGGCATGGACGAGAGCATCCGCGCGGTCGTCGAGGGCGTCCTTCAGGAGAAGCGCGTCGAGGTCTTCCTTGAGACGCGCGTCGTGCGCGTGCTCCGCGACGGCGTCGAGATTGAGCACGCGGGCGAGCGCGAGACCATCCCCGCCGCGGCCGCCGTCTGGACGGCGGGCGTGCGCGTCAACCCTTTAGTCGAAAAGCTCGACGTGGAGAAGACTCAGAAGGGCCTCATCGTCGTCGAGCGCTCGCTTCAACTGCGCGGCCGCCCCGAGGTCTTCGCGCTCGGCGACATCGCGTACTACCCGCACATCCCGCCGAGCCTCGCGGGCACCGCGCAGATTGCCTTCCAGCAGGCGAAACTCGTCGCGCGCAACGTGCAGGAACTCATCGACGGCGGAGTCCCCGCGGCCGGACACTTCGAGGAACTCGGCGAGGCCGTCAGCCTCGGCACCGACGACGCCGCGGTCTTGACGGCCGGCCACGTCGTCACCGGCGAGATCGCGCGCCAGGCGCGCTTCGCACTCTACACGTCGCGCCTCCCCACCTGGCACCACCGCCTCCGCGTCGGCGCCGCCTGGTTCTTCGGCGGCAAGTCGCCCCGCCCGCTCGGGCTCCAGGGGGATATAATTAAGGGATGAGGGTGAGCCTATGGCGTCTTTACCCGACTACTATCTGAGCCCGGAAGAGTACCTGAACCTGGAGCGCCGCGCCGAGTTCAAGAGCGAGTACGTTGACGGCGTGGCCTACGCGATGGCCGGGGGCAGCGAGCGGCACAACCTGATAACAGGCAATCTCGTCACGGAGCTGAACATCCGGCTCAGGGCGACAGACTGTAAGGTCTACCCGAGCGACATGAAAGTTCGCCTGCCCGGCTCAAGGAAGTTCTTCTACCCCGATGTCTCGGTTATCTGCGGCGAGACGCAGTTCGCCGACGAGGAGAAGGACGTGATCTTAAACCCCGTCCTCATCGTTGAAGTGTTGTCGGACAGCACGGAGGCTTTCGACCGCGGGAAGAAGTTTTCGTCCTACCAGCAGATCGAATCACTGCGGGAATACCTGCTCGTGTCGCAGGGCGAGTTCGTCGTCGAACACTACCTCCGGCAGGAGAACGGCTGGTTCTACACGAAGGCGAGCGGCCTGGACGCCGCCCTCGACCTGCCCGCGCTCGACTGCCGCATAGCCCTGAGCGACCTCTATAACAAGGTGACGTAAAGGCTGAACGTGAGCAGTTACGCGGTCAAGGCGGGAGGGTTCGTCGGGGTCCTCTCGGACACGCACGGGCTGGTTCGTCCCGAAGCAGTCGAGGCGCTGAAGGGCTCAGAGTTAATCATTCACGCCGGCGACGTGGGTGGCCCCGAAGTGCTCGAAGAGTTGGGGCGTATCGCGCCGGTCGTGGCGGTGCGCGGGAACAACGACCGCGGCGCGTGGGCCGAGGCGCTGGCCGAGTACGAAGCAATCGAAGTCAACAAGACTTTCGTCTACGTCCTGCACGACCTCAAAGAGCTGGACATCGCGCCCGCGGCCGCGGGCTTCCGCGTCGTCGTCAGCGGCCACTCGCACAAACCCTTAATTGAAGAGCGCCGCGGCGTCCTCTACCTCAACCCCGGCAGCGCCGGCCCCCGCCGCTTCAAACTCCCCGTCGCCGTCGCGCGCCTGAAGTTCCACGGCGACGACGCGGCCGCCGAGATAGTCCACCTCGACGTGTAGGTTAAAAGCGAGGGCTCAGTAGTTACGGGCAGTTATAGTCCCGCCTCTCTCCGATGTATATCCAATGCATCTTTGTTAGGCCGGTGTTGCTTGTTTTTAGGCAATATGATTTGCTTGCCCGCCAATACCTTGTAATCGGTGGTAGACAGTTCCGAGTGTATAACGACACGCATGGTGCTCGAATCTATCGCGATAAGACCGAGGTCGAATAAGGTGTGCACGTCTGCCCGAAGTAACAGGCCGTTAGTGACGTGATTGGTTTGGGGGCCGCGGTAAGGGATTATATGAGCCGCTTCGAGGGTGGCGACTGCGTCAAACCCTGTGACGGCACATTTCGAATTATAGGCTGCCAGTAATTTTTTTCGGAATTCAGGTTGCCCCCGCCTTTTCGCGACAAGGCGCGCAATTTTCTCTCTACCGTCTTGTATGTCTTGAGGGTTGAATTCATCGACAGCTTCGGCCGCCGCTTCATTGTCAAGAATGGAGACGAGCGACCGCACCTGCCGGCTCGGCATGGAGCGGGCCAGATTCAACAGTGCCGCCGTTTGACCGTCGTCCAATCCTTTACCGGTAACAACGTGCGCGTGGTCGAATGCGATGCCCAGGTTACTCAAGTGCGTATCGGTTCTAATATCCTCGGTAACCAGGAAGTCAGCTATTTGAATGCAGAACATTCTGGTGTTCGGTCCCAGTCGTACACCGGATGTCCAGCTTGCCGAAGCATCTATCATCTCCCTCATTGAGGGATAACCTAGCTTTTGACCGTAAAGATTAAAGGCATCCGTCAGACTATGGACACCTGCATTGACAATTACTCCGTGTCCTTTAATTACGGGCGGATTTGTACGAGTAACCCTAAAAAATATGGGGTTCCCTGGAATGATGGCTTCGCGATTCGGTATACGCGCCAGTTTCCGCCAGAAGACGGGATTTTTGATTCCATGGCCGAAGACGAAAGAGTACCAGTGAGGATCGGTGTTAATAATATAACTGCTCATTCTCTTTCCCTATCATTTGTGATCAAGCTTAAGGGAGGAATCCGAACGGTGTCTTAGATCGTCGCGGCCTCGCAGGAGTCGAGGGCAGGGGCTTCCTCTTCGGGTTCGGGGCCGCCTTCGCCGAGGTAGGGGCGGCCGGCGGCGACCGTCTCGAAGTATTCGGAGATGCGTTCCAAGACCTCTCCGACGGTGTGCGAGTGGTAGATGACCTGGCGGAAGCGCGCGCCGCCGTGAAGCCCTTTGGTGAACTGGCCGGCGAGCTGCTTCATGCGGCCGATGGCGGCGAACTCGGGCATGTCAGCGCGCAGCAGGTCGAAGTATTCGATGAGGACTTCGCGCTTGTCGTCGAGCGTCGGCTCGAACGGCTCGCGCCCTTCGAGCGTTTCTTCGATCTGACGGAAGATCCAAGGGTTCGCCATCGCGCCGCGGCCGATGAGGATGCCGTCACAATTCGTCTCGCGCCAGCGCTTGAAGGCGCCCTCGATGGAGACTACGTCGCCGCTCCCCGAGACGGGGACACTCACGACCTCCTTCACCTGCCGCACCAGGTCCCAGTCGGCGAAGCCCTTGTAAGCCTGCTCCTTCGTGCGGCCGTGGAGCGCGATGTGCTCGGCGCCGCACGCTTCGGCAAGCCGTGCGACCTCGACCGCGTTGCGGTGGCTGTCGTAGAAGCCCGCGCGAATCTTGACGGTGAGCGGGATGGTGATGGCCTTCTTAATCTCTTTGAGAATCGTCTCAAGGCGCGGCAGGTCACGGAGCAGGCCGGAGCCGCCGCCGTGCTTGACGACCTTCGGCGCGGGGCAGCCGCAGTTCACGTCGAGGATGTCTGCGCCGACCTCCTCGGCCATCTCGGCGGCCATCCGCATGCGCTCGGGCTGGCCGCCGAAGATTTGAACGGCGAACGGCCGCTCGTACTCGTGAAAGCGCATCTGCCGCTTCGACTTCGGGTTGTTGCGCGTTAAGCCCTCGACCGAGATGAACTCCGACACCGTCAGCCCGATGCCGCCGCGCCGCTTCAACAAAGCGCGGAACGGCACGTCCGTCACACCCGCCATCGGCGAGAGCACGAGCGGCGGACTTATCAACACATCTCTAATCTTGAAAGGCTTCATAACTCAAGGTTTTAGGTTTTGGGTAAAAACGGGTTCTTACCAACACCCAAAACCCATTTCTCCTATTTCCACAGCTCGACGCCCGTGGCGAGGAAGCTCACCTCGTCGGCCGTGCCGTCGGGGTTTGTCTTGATCTTCGCGCCGTCCTCTTTGACGAGGTGCTCGACCGTCTCCTTGCTCAACGTCTTGACCTTGAGCGTACCCTCGGCGCGGAAGTTCATCTCCGCCCCGTCTTTCGGGACGGTGAACTTATGGTCGAAGGTGACGCGGACGCTGCCGTCGCCCTCGGCCTTCGGGCCGATCTCGACCCAGCAGCCTTCGGCTTGGCAGACGCGGCGGACGACGCCCTCGATGACGACTGTCTTGCCCGCGTACTTCTGCGGCTCCTTCAAGGCGTCGGCGAAGGAGACGCGCTGCGTGTCGGCAGAGATGTTTTCGCCGCGCAGCACGCGACCCGAAGACTCGGCGGCCGTCGTCTCCTGCCTCTGAGGTTGACCGTGGTGCGCTTCCTGCGCGGCGGCGACCGTAGCGCAGGCGCAGAGGAGCAGGGTGGCGAAGAATGTTTTCATCACGGAAATGCGCTATCCTTTCGCGGCAAAGCTTGCCGTCACATTAAACGGGGATTCTCGAACGCGGAAGATTATAGCAATGCGGCAGAGGCTCATCCAGTGGGTCGGCATCGTGTGGACGCTCGTTTATGCGGCGCTCGTCGTGTGGCTCTACGCGGCCGCGCCGCAGAGCATTGCCGAAGTGACGACGCAGGCAAGCGTCGCCGCCGGCACTTATGAAGTTGACCGCGCGCGCTTCGACGCCGGGCGCGAGATGTTCCTGCGCGAGCAGTACGCGGCGGCGCGCGGCGAGTGGGAGCGGGCCGACCCCGCGCGGCGCGACGCGCGCACGCAGTTCTACGTCGCCTACTCCTTCTACCGGGAGGGCTGGGGGCGCGTCTACAGCGACGACGCGCTCTTCCGGCAGGGGCTCGAAGCCGTCAACCTCGCCATCAACCTTTCGAGCAACGCGCCGCTCGCGGTCGAAGACCCGGAGTTGAAGACGCACACGGCGGCCGAGTTGAAGGCGGAGCTTGAAAGTGGTCTCGAACGAACGTCAGACGACTTCAACCCTCTGAAGGTCTTCCGCGAGCGCAAATGAGCCGGACGACGAACCGAGCGCTGCTGCGACACGTTTTGCTGCCGACGATCTTTCTGACGACGGCGCTGCTCGGGGGCGTGCGCGTCGCGGCCGAGACGAAGGCGCTGCTGTTCGTGCCGCCGCCGCTGGTGACTCTGATTCTGGCGTTGATGCTGCTCGCGCTCTTCGCGCGCGGCGGGGCGTTGCGGGTCGGGCGCTGGCTGTCGGCCGACAACGGGGCGGTCGAGAACGTGTCGCACGCGCTCACACTCGGGTCGCTCTTCTTCGCGTCGGCGCAGGCGTTCAACTCGGTGCTGCCGGACGCGGGGCTGCCGCGGCTCGTGCTCGCCTGCTTCTTCCTTTGGACGCTGTGGCAGAATCAGTTCTCCGCGTTCGACGCGCGGCGTCTGCTGCGCAGCCTCGCGGCGCTGTTCGGCACGGCGTTCGTCGTCAAGCACCTTTTGCTCGCGTCGCTCAACGACTCGACGGGCGGCTGGCTCCGCCGTCTGGCCGCCGCCGCGCTCGAAGGCGTGGCGCTCGGCGGCCCGGCCTACGCGGCCTCGACCGGCTACGTCTCCTTCTTCGCGCTCGCGCTCTACGTCGGCGGCCTTTTTCTACTCCCGCCCTCGCCGACGGTTGAAATTGATGGGGACGAAGACCGCGCCGCCGAACTCGTCCAATCCCTGCGACTGCTTCCCGCGCGCGAGCGTGCGCTCGTCATCGAGGAGTTGAGTCGGGAGACAGAGAAAGAGGGCCGGGACTGAAAAGCCCCCGACCCTCTTTTCTTCCTCCCCTTCGCATGGAAAATTTACCAGTTGACGACGAGCGCCTGCTCGGCCTCCCAGACGGGCACGTCCTCGCGGATGGCGACGCGGTGGAGGCGCGCCTTGTCCGTGAGCAGGCGCCCCGCGCCCTGTGCGACCGCCGCGAGCGGGTCGTCGGCCACGGCGACGTGGAGCCGCAAGTCCTTCTGCAAACGCTTGGCCATCCCGCCGAGGAGCGCGCCGCCGCCCGTCAGGATGAGACCCGTCTGGTAGATGTCGGCCGTCACCTCCGGCTTCGACTCCTCGATGGCGCGGCGCGCGCCCGTGATGATCTCCAAGACCACGGGCTCAAGAGCCTCGCGCACCTCCGAAGCTTCAAGCTCGACGACCTTCGCCAAGCCGTCCGTCACCTGCTTGCCGACGATCTCCAACTTGCCTTCGCAGTCAGGGCCGACGTTGCCCAACTGCTTCTTGATGTTCTCGGCCGTGCGCTCGCCGAGCTGCATCTCGTACTTCGCGCGCACGTAATCAATGATGGCCTGATCCATCGCGTTGCCCGCGGCGGGCAGCGAGTGCGAAGAGACGACCGCGCCCGAGGCGATGATGGCGACGTTCGTCGTCCCGCCGCCGATGTCTACGACGAGGTGCGCGCGCTCGTCGTCCTGGCGGAGGCCCGCGCCGAAGGCGGCGCACAAACCCTCGTCAACTAAATCGACGCGCGTGGCCTTGGCGTCGCGCGCGGCGTCGCGCACAGAGCGCTGTTCCAACGAAGTCGAAGAGCCGGGAACGCCGATGACGACGTGACTGCGGCGACCGCCGCCGAGGACGCGGCCGATGAATGCCTTGAGCATCTTCTCGACCGCGTCGAAGTGTTCGATGGTGCCGCCGCGGACGGGGCGGAAGACTTCAACGTCCTTCGGCTCGCGGCCGAGCATCTTGTAGGCTTCCGCGCCGACCTCTAAGACCTCGCCCGTGTACCTGTGAATGGCGACGGCCGACGGCTCGTTGAGGACGACGCCGCGGTCGGGCGCGAAGATAAGCGTGTTAACTGTGCCGAGGTCAATCGCCAAATCGTCCGTAAAGATACTGCTCAGGATATTCATAGCTCCCCACCTGTCCTTCACTGCTTCGGTTGTGGACGTTATACGCCGAGGTCAACTGAGGCTGGGCAAGTGGCGTTCCACTAGAACAGAGACGCATATCCCCCGCTTTTCCAAAAACGGCCGGGCGCCCCGCGTTTTGTTTCCAGACGAACCGCCGCGGAAAACTTCACCGCGGCGCGCGGAAGGCGAACGGTAATGGAACGATGAACTATGAACTATGAACTATGAACTGTAAGAATGGTCTGTCAGGTGTCGGACAGTTTAGCGTTCAACGTTCATACTTCATCGTTCACATTGATGTCGCTGACGACTTCGTAGAGGGAGGAGGCGTCGTTGCGGGAGACTTGCTTGGCCTGCGGGAGCGCGCGGACGCGCACGGTGAGAAGGCGTCCGCGGCGCTTGATTGTTATCTCGTCCGCCTCGCGCACCGCGCGCGAGGCGCGCGCCGCCGCGCCGTTGACTAGAACAGCGCCCGCCTCGCACAACTCCTGCGCGACGGTGCGTCGCAGGACGAGGCGGCTCGCGCGCAGGAAGAGGTCGAGGCGCATGGGTGGTAAATGGTGAATGGTAAATAGTAAATGGTGAATGGAAGGCTCAAACTTCCATTCACCATTTACTATTTACCATTCACTAAGCGGTTACTGCTTCTTCGACTTGTCCTTCTTCTCGGGCGTCTTCGCGCCGCCGGGCGCGTTGCCCGCGTCGGCCGTGGGCCGCTTGTCCTTTTCGAGGATCGGCTCGATGGCGTCCTTGAAGGCGTCGGCCGGCTTGATGTACGCCTCGTTGCGGAGCGTGCGGAGGTACTTCTCGCGCTCGGCCTCGCCGCGCTCCTGCGTCAGCGCCCCGCGGACGAAGTTCTCCTTGAAGGAGTCGTCGCGCTCGTTGACGCGCAGGACCATGTAGCCCTCGTCGGTCTTGACGGGGTCGCTGATGCCGCCGGCCTTCAGGTCCTTGACGGCGGTTGCGACCTCCTTCGAGAGGTCGGAGACGAGGAACCAGCGCGTCTTGCCATCGGGGTCGGCGAGCATCCCCTTGGTCTTCTTCGACTGCTCGTGCTCGGAGTTCTTCTCGACCAGTTCCTCAAAGCTGACGCCCGAGCGCGCACGCTTGGCGAGGTCGGCGGCCTTGGCGCTGACCTCATCTTCGGTGCGGCCGGCGAGGCTCAAGAACAGTTCCGAGATGGTGATGCTGATGAAGCGGTCGCGGTGCGTGTTGTAGTAGTCGTGCAGCTCCTTGTCGGTCAGGCCGTAGTAGACCTTCGCGTCCACCTCGCGCTGGAGGACGGCCTGGCGCATGAACTGGCGGCGGATCGTCTCCTTCACGTCGGCGAGGAGCATCCCTTGCTTGCGCATCTCCTCTTCGAGGGCCTCGATGGTCTGGATGCCCGACTCGCGGGCGACGCGCAGCACCTCGCGGTTGACCTCGGCCTCCACGTCCTCGGGGACTCGCGGCATGTCCTTGCCCTTCTGGACGAGGAGCGCTTCGTTGATGAGGTTGAGGATGATCTCGGGCTGCTTCTTCTGAATCTCGACCTCGGCCTGCTCGGGCGACATCCCGCGCTGCTTGGTGAGCACCTCGCGGAACTCGTTGTTCTCGCGCTTGAGCTGCGAGAGCATGATGACGTAGTTGTCCACCTGCGCGACGGGCTCGTCGAGCACGACGGCGGGCGCCTCTTCCTGCGCGCGCGCGGGGGCGACGGCGGCGGCCGCGAGCACGAACGCGGCGAAGGCTAAGGCGAGACGCGCCGGGATGTTTTTCAAAAGCACTTTCATCACTCCTATATATCCGTCACAGTCGAGTGGGGATTCCGAAGATTAACCACAGAGACACAGAGACACAGCTTTGTCTTGAGCTGTATTCAAGCTGTGCCTCTGTGGTTGAGTTTCTTCCTTCATTCAATCCGGTCGGGCGAAGTCGCGTATTCTAACCTCACGCGCGGATGCCGAGCAACACGCCGCGCGCCTTGTCGATGAGGCCGTCGCCCGCCGCCTCGACCTTGAGCACGCCGCTTGGGCTGAAGGTCGCGCCCTCGCCCTGGCCGACCAGCGCCAGAAGTTTGTCGGGCGAGACGCGCGCCGTCTCCTTCAGCTTGAAGGCGAGCCCCGCGGGCGTGCGGTCGATGGAGACGACGCCCGTCTCCTCGGCCGTGCGCCTGAGCCGCGCGTAGGCGAAGAGGCGCTCGACCGACTCGGGCGGCCGCCCGTAGCGGTCTTCCGTCTCGCGCCGGATGATCTCCAAAGCCTCGTCGTCGCGCGCCGAAGCGATGCGCTTGTAAGTCCTGAGCCGCTGCCCCATGTCGGAGACGTATTCCTCGGGGATGGAGAGATCGACGCCGAGATTGATGGAGACCGAAGTCTCGTCCTCGACCTGCTCGCCGCGCAGCTCCGCGACGGTCCGCTCAAGCATCTGCGTGTAAAGATCGAAGCCCAGCTCGTCCATGTGCCCCGACTGCTGGCCGCCTAAGAGGTTCCCCGCCCCGCGCAGCTCCAAATCCAGCGCCGCGACGCGGAAGCCCGCCCCCAGGTCGGAGAACTCGCGGATGGCCGCTAAGCGCCGGCGAGAGATGGCGGTCAGCTCCGCCTCCGAAGGTATCAATAAGTATGCGTATGCGCGGCGGTTAGAGCGCCCGACGCGCCCCCTCAGTTGATAAAGCTGAGAAAGGCCGTAGTTGTCGGCACGGTTTATGATGATTGTGTTGGCGCGCGGGATGTCTATGCCGTTCTCGATAATCGTGGTAGCGACGAGCACATCGGCTTTGAAATCAACGAAGTCGAGCATCACCTGCTCCATCTCTTTCTCGTTCATCTGCCCGTGCGCCACCGTCACGCGCGCCTGCGGCACGAGCCGCTTGACCAGGGCCGCCACCGTGTCAATCGTCTCGACCCGGTTGTGTATGAAGAAGACCTGACCGCCGCGGCCGAGTTCCAGCTCGATGGCCGACTTGATGACCGACTCGGAGAACTGCACGACCTGCGTCTGGATGGCGAGGCGGTCACGCGGCGGCGTCTCGATGACCGACATGTCGCGCAGGCCCATCAGGCTCATGTTGAGGGTGCGCGGGATGGGCGTCGCCGAGAGAGTCAAAACGTCCACGCGCTTCTTCAACTGTTTCAGACGCTCCTTGTGCGCGACGCCGAAGCGCTGCTCCTCGTCCACGACGACGAGGCCGAGGTCGCGGAACGCCATGTCTTTCGAGAGGAGGCGGTGCGTGCCGATGATGATGTCGATGTCGCCCGACTCGACGCGCTTGACGATCTCCTTCTGCTCTTTGGGCGAGCGGAAGCGCGAGATTAATTCAATCGTGACGGGGAAGGCGGCGAAGCGCGCGCGGAAGGTCTCGTAGTGCTGGTACGAAAGGACGGTCGTGGGCGCGAGCACCGCGACCTGCTTCGAGTCCATCACGGACTTGAAGGCGGCGCGCATGGCGACCTCGGTCTTGCCGTAGCCCACGTCGCCGCAGAGCAGCCTGTCCATCGGCGTCATGGCCTCCATGTCGCGCTTCACGTCCTCGATGGCCGTGTCCTGGTCGGCCGTCGGCACGTACTCGAAGGCGTCCTCGAACTCGCGCTGCCAGGGGCTGTCGCCGGAGAAGGCGTAGCCTTGCACCAGCTTCCTCTCGGCGTACAGCTTCAGAAGTTCGTCGGCCATGTCGCGCATCGCGCGCTTGGCCTTCGCCTTCGTCTTCTGCCAGCCCAAACCGCCGAGACGGTCGAGCGTCGGCTCGTGCCCCTCCGCGGACGAATATCTTTGGACAAGGTCGAGCCGCTCGACCGGCGCGTAGAGCTTCGCGTCGTCGGCATAGAAGAGCAGCATGAACTCGCCCTTGCGCCCGCTGAGTTCCAACGTCTGCAAGCCGCCGAAGCGCGCCACGCCGTGGTCGATGTGGACGACGTAGTCGTTGACCTTCAGGTCGCGAAAGTCCGAGAGGAACGCGGCCGTCTTCGACTTCTTCCGTTTGGCCGACGCGGTCGTCGCGCCGCCCGTACCCGGCGCGCGCTGCTCGACGGTCGAGCCGCTCGCCTCGTCGAACAAGTCCGTTTCTACGTGAACGACGAGCGCCGAGCCCGGCAGCTCGAAGCCGCCCGACAGGCGACCGACGGTCACGACGGCCGCGTAGTCTTCGGCGTTCGCGCCGCCCTCGCCCGCGAGCGCGACGCGCGCCGCGACGTTGTAGTCGGAGAGCATGTCGCCCACGCGCTCGGCCACGCCCGCCGAGGGCATGGCGAAGAGCGTGAGCGTCCGGCTGTCGGCGCGCGCGTGGCGCACGTCCGCGGCGAGGTCGGGGATGCGTCCGTGGTATCGCTTCGCGGGGAGCGAGCGCCACTCGACCTCGGGCGCCTGCTCGAGCGCGGGGAAGAGGAAGAGCGGCGGGGCGGTCTTGCGCGCGCGCCCGATCTGCGCGGCGGGCTGCTCGGACTCGCCGACGAAACGCTCGTCGGTCGCGGCGGCCGCGCGACCCAACGCGCGGAACTCGACGCGCGCCACCTCGCTTAAACCGCCGCGCAGCTCTTCGGGCGTCAGGTAAAGCTCCTCGGGATTCAGCCCGATTTCGCCCGCCGCGTCGTTCTCGGCGTAGCGCGCGGCCACGGTCTCAAGGCTGTTGCCGAGGTGCTGTTCGACGCCCGACGGCTCGTCCACGACGAGCAACGCGTCGCGCAGGTAGTCGAACATCGAGGCGTCGGATTTGACGACCAGAGAGATGAGCCACTCCCAGCCCGGGAACGTCTCGCCCTCGTCGGCGTAGACCGTCCGGTCTTTGAGCGCGCGCGCGTGCGCGTCGTCGCCCCAGCGGTCGCGCGCGAACTCCGCCCACAGGCGGAAGTCGTCGCGGCCGACCGCGATCTCACGCATCGGCACGATCTCCGTCGACTGTAGCTGCTCGACGGAGAGCTGCGTCTCGGGATTGAACCGGCGTATCGAATCGACCGTGTCGCCGAAGAACTCGACGCGCACGGGGAAGGGCTCGCCCGGCGACCACACGTCGAGGATGCCGCCGCGCATCGAGAACTCGCCGACCGCGCCCACAGGGTCTTCGCGCACGTACCCCGAAGCCAGAAGCACCTCGACCAAATCTTCCGGCGGATAGTCCCCGTCCCTCTTCAACGCCGCGCCGGCTTCCAAGAGGCGCGCGGGCTGAACCGTCCTGCGCGCCAGCGCCCTCGAAGAGAGCAGCACGAATCGCCCGCGGCCGCGCGCGAGATTCCAGAGCGTCAGCGCGCGCCGCTCCAGAGTCTCCGCGTGCGGCGAAGCACCCGCGTACGGGTCGCCCTCCGACGCGGGCAAACTCAACACTGCCTCGCAGTCCCCTTCGCCCACGCCGAGCGCCGCGCACCAGAACGAGAGGTCGCGCTTCCAAGCCTCCATGTCGCGGTTCGCCGCGACCAGCACCGCGAACCGCCGCCCCGTCTCGCGCTGCAAGGCGGCCAGCGCCAGAGCGCGCGCAGGCGCAGACGTGAGCCCCGCCACCGACACCACGCGCTTCCCCGCGCCCACGGCCACCGCCAGCCGCCGATACTCCTCGCCCTCCACGACGCGCCGCAGCGCGCCTTGTAAAACCGGAGGTGACTGGATTGAACTACTCATCGCTTATCACTGCTTTTACCCTTTCGATGATGCCCGTCGTGGATGCGCCTTCGACGAAGGGCAGGGCGATGACGCGGCCGCCCGCCGACTCGACCTCTTCGCGGCCGTGTATCTCTCCGAGCGCGTAGTCGCCGCCCTTGACGAGCACGTCGGGGAGGAGTTCCGAGATGAGCCCGCGCGGCGAGTCCTCGTCAAAGACCGTCACGAAGTCAACCGAAGAGAGCGCCGCGAGCATCTCCGCGCGCTCGGCTTCATTCATCACGGGTCGCCCTTCACCTTTGAGCGCGCGCACCGAGCGGTCGCTGTTGACGGCGACGAGCAGCGCGTCTCCCAGACGGCGCGCCGCCGCGAGGTAGCGCACATGCCCGACGTGCAGGATGTCGAAGCAGCCGTTGGTGAAGACGAGCCGCCGCCCCGCCGCGCGCAGCTCTGCGCGGACGCGCAACAGCTCCCCCCTGTCGAGAATCACTTTGTCGCCCATCCGTTTTGGTCAATGGTAAATGGTAAACGGTAAATGGTAAATCGCCGGGGCCAAGTTTTGTCTATTCACTATTAACCATTTACTATTCACCAATCATGACGAGCAGGCTTCCCGAAGAGATCGTCCCCGACAACGACCAGACGCGCGCCCGCGCCGAGCACCTCGCGCGGATTCAGGAACTCGTCGGCAACGCGTACCCGAACAAGTTCGCGCGCAGCGCCCTGACCGAGAGCGCCGAGGGCGAGGACTCGATCACCTCCATCGCCTCGGCGTTCCGCAAGCACGAGCCCGAAGTCAAAGAGGGCGAGAAGCCCGCGCCCGAGCAGTTGGAATCGGCCAACGCGGAACTGGGCGGATTCAAGGTGCGCGTCTCGGGGCGTTTGGCGACGCCGCCGCGCGTGATGGGCAAGGCCGCGTTCGTGCATCTCTCCGACGGCAAAGAGCGCCTGCAAATCTACGTGCGGAAGCAGGAGGCCGTTGCCATCAGCAACGACTCTCTGCGACCCGTCGAAGAGACGGAGAGCGGCTGGAAGCTCTTTCAACTGCTCGACCACGGCGACTTTGTCGGCGTCGAGGGCAAGCTCTTCGTGACGAAGACGGGCGAGCTGTCCGTCCACGTCGAGACGATTCAGTTCCTCTCCAAAGCTCTGCTGCCGATGCCCGACAAGCTGCACGGCATCAGCGACCCCGAGATACGCCAGCGCCAGCGTTACGCGGATTTGATTGCTTCGAGCCTGAAGGTCAAGACCGACGAAGAGCCCGGCGACTCTCAACCGGAACTCTCCACGCGCGAAGTCTTCGAGCGCCGCTCGAAGCTCGTCACGGCGCTGCGCCGCCACCTCGACGACCACGGCTACATCGAAGTCGAGACGCCCATGCTCTCGCCCATCGCCTCCGGCGCCGCGGCCAAGCCCTTCGAGACTTTCCACAAAGCACTCGGCATTCCCCTCTATCTCCGCATCGCGCCCGAACTCTACCTCAAGCGCCTGCTGGTCGGCGGCTTCGAGCGCGTCTACGAACTCAACCGCAACTTCCGCAACGAAGGCATCTCCACCCGCCACAACCCCGAGTTCACCATGCTCGAATTCTACACGGCCTACAAGGACGTGAACTGGATGATGGACTTCTGCGAGGAGATGCTGCGCACGACTATAGAAAAAACCGTTGGTGCGCCCAATGTTGTTTTTGAGGATATTAAGTATGTCACACATCCGTATACATATGAGGAGCGTAAGCTTCTCCAAAGTAGGCCGATCTCTCTAAAACTTAAAATTGATTTTTCAAATAAATTCAGTCGTCTTTCAATGAAAGACGCAATCCGTCGTTACCTACCCGAGGAGTATAAGAAAGTCAGCACTGACGGCAGGCGATATGACGATAATTGGCTCGATGAGCCACTACTTGCCTATATGCTTTCCCGATTGACTGACGTTCTAGATGTCTCTTTTACACTACCGCCTAAAGACATGTTGGAGGATGACATCAAACTAGCGCTCGTAAAGTCCGTGGATGAAGCATGGTCTTTGGTACTTGGTGAAATTAACATAATAAAAGGCGCCGGCTGCCGGACTGAGGTGGATGAAGTTGAGTACGCACAATGTATTCAAAATCTCTTCGAGAAGGTAGCTGAGGTGAATTTGAATTATCCGACCTTCATCACAGAATTCCCAAAGCCAGCGTCTCCCCTCTCAAAAGCATCGCCCGACGACCCGGCCGTTGCGGAGCGGTTCGAGTTGTATGTGGCGGGCATGGAGGTGGCGAACGGGTTTTCGGAGTTGAACGACCCGGCGGAGCAGTTGGAGCGGTTCGAGGAGCAGACGCGGCAGCGCGAGGGCGGCGACGAGGAGGCGATGCAGACCGACCTCGACTACGTCCGCGCGCTCTCCTACGGCATGCCGCCCGCCGCGGGCATCGGCATCGGCATCGACCGCATGACGATGCTGCTGACGAATCGCCGCTCCATCCGCGACGTGATACTATTCCCGCACATGCGGCCCCGCCCGACCCAGGCGGAAGACGCGGACGAACAGGCGGGCAACCCTTAAACGACGCTTGCCCTCAATAACTCAAAGACGACCTGATAACTCAACCAAGGAGCCTTGAAGATGTTTCGTAAAGTTTCCCTCGTCGCGGTCGCGGTCGCGCTGGCCGCCGTGTTCGCCTACGCGCAGGGCGAGCAGAAGACTTTGAAGGTGACGGGCTACGTCATCGACAACATGTGCGCGGGGATGCACGGCACGGAGGAGGCGGCGGCGAAGCACCCGAACGGGTGCGCGCTGATGGAAGCTTGTCAGAAGAGCGGCTTCGCCGTCGTCGCGGGCGAGAAGACCTACAAGCTCGACGCCGAAGGCAACAAGCTCGCCGCCGAGGCGCTCAACGCTGCGAAGTCGAAGAAGGGCCTCAAGGTCGATGTCGAGGGCACGCTCGAAGGCGACACCCTCCACGTCGCGAAGCTCACAGAGGCGAAGGCCGAGACCAAGTAGGCCGGAACGCGTCGGCGCTCATTCATCGGCCCGACGATCTTGAGCGTCTAGAAGTTCAAAGTCGCAAGTTCAAGGTTCAAAGTTGAAGACGGCTGTTCTCAACTTTGAACCTGGAACTTGTGACTTTGAACTTTTCATCATCAGAGACGTTTGAGCGCCTTCGCGGCGAGCGCGGCGGCCTTCTTGAGCTTGGCCGGGCGCTCCTCCGTGCCGCTGACGCTCAGGCGCAGGACGGCGGCTCCCTTCAGCACGAAGAGCGTAGAGTTAATGCGGTTGCCCGTCAGGTAAGCCTCCTCGCCCAACCCCTGAACGCGCTGCGGGCGCGAGTCCTCCTCCTCTTCGCCCTCCTCCTCTTCCTTCTTCTTGCGGCCGCCCTCCCGCACCTGGCCGGCGGCGCGCTCGCGCTCCAGACGCTCCTCGCGCTCGCGCTCGCGCTCCTCCTTCAGCTCTCGCTCGCGCTCGCGCGCCTCGACCGCCTCGGGGTGGAAGCGCTTGCGCCAGTACTCCTTCAAAGCCGACGCGTCCGCGCCCGGCGCCGCGCGCACGACTTCGAGGTTGACCGACTTGTCGAAGGTCGGCAGGCGGTAGAAGCACTGCGACATGGAGAGCGGCCCCGCGGCGTGCTCGCTCCCCTGCGCGTCCGTGGGCGTCTCGCCCTGCGCCTCTTTCAACTCCTCGGCCGTGAGCAGCGCGCAGGTCTTGCTCTGCGGAATCTGCGCTACGGGCGTGGGCGTCGCCGCGGGAGTGGGCGTAGTTGCCTTCGCATTCCCCGCGCCGTCCCGCGCGCCACAGGCGAGAGCGGGGACGAGCAGGCAGGGCAGGAGTAACAGCGCCACAGGTCGCATAGATGATTCCGTCAACACGCCATCGGGCTCGGCCTTATTGCTTCGCCGCCGCCGTCGGCTGCGCCGCCTTCTTCCGAAGACTCTCGACGCGCTCGCGTGCCCATTCGGGGGCTCCGCCCGCGCGTGACATCGCGCGGACGTAAACCTCGGCCGCCGCGAGGGCGTCGGCGTCGCGGCCTTCAAGCTCGCGGACGCGGCTCAGGTCAACGTAGAACTGCGGGCTCTCTTCGCCCGCCAACTCGGCGGCGCGCGCGAAGGCTTCGCCCGCCTCGGCGAACCGGCCCGTGTGTTCGTAGATGCGCCCGAGGTGGTAGAAGACGAGCGGGTAGCGCCCTCCCTCCCTGCGCACGACGGCCAGCAACGAAGCGGCCGCCTCGTCGTTGCGACGCAGGCTGACGAGCGTCAGCCCTAGCTCCATGTTCGCCGGCGCGACGTAGCCGCCGCCCTCGCGTATCGCGCGACGGTAAAGCTCGACGGCCTCCTCCGGCTAGTCGCCCGCGCGCGCCGCGCGCGCCTTCAAGAGTGAGCCGTAGGCCGGCTGCTCGATCACGAACGGCGCGGACGCCCCCTTCGACGCGCGCGCCCCGCGCAGGAGCGCCGTCGAGTCCGTCGGCTCCATCGTCTTCGACGCGCCGCCTTCCGCCGTGTGCTTGAGACCCGCGACGCGCGCGGCCTCGTAGACGTTCGCGGCGGCGACGATCTCGCCGCGCGCGATGGTGACCT
>CAXTSK010000010.1:0-28689 GCA_964246655.1 uncultured Pyrinomonadaceae bacterium | reverse complement strand
CGCGACGCCCGCGCGCTGCGTGCCCTGCTGTGCGGCGGGGCCGGGCTGCGCCGGGGACGAAGTTTGCGCGGGCGTCGGCGTCGGCGTCGCCTCGGGCGGTTGCTGCGGCTGCTGTGCTAAAGACGTGAACGGCGCGGCCACCGAAAGGCAGAGCGCGAACAGGAGCGCGAGCCCCGGTGTAGAAACTCCCCGCGTGCGACGGTCGTGTGCGTGGCCTCGCATCAGTGCGTGTAGACCTCCGGTCGGAATGGTTGCTCAGGTTAAGTCGCGGACTGGGCCGCTGTCAAAACGGACGCCGCGGGATAAAAGTTTCAGCGCGCCCGTCAACGGCAGATCGCGCTCAGAGGCGGACGGCGTCGCGGCGGCCTTCGAGGTATTGGAGCCAGAGCAGGCGCGCGGCGACGGCGCGCAAGGGGCGCCAGGGTTCGGCGAGCGCTTCAAGGTCGGCAGGCGTGGGGCGTGCGGGCAGGCGCTTGACCCGTTGCGCGGCGAGTTGGAGCGCGAGGTCGCCCGCGGGCCAAGCGTCCGGGCGCAGCAGCGCGCGCAGGAGGTAGATGTCGGCCGTCCAGGTGCCGATGCCTTTAAGTCGCACCAGCTCGGCGCGCGCGTCGTCGTCGCTTAAGGACGCGAGCTTCGGCAAGTCAAGCTCGCCGTCGATGATCGCGCGCGCGAGGAGGCGGCAGTAAAGCGCCTTCTGCCGGCTGAAGCCGAAGGCGCGGAGTTGCGCGTCGTCGAAGGTGAGAAAGTTTTCGGGCGTGACCAACGGCGCGGCCGCGCGCAGGCGCTCGAAGGCCGCGAGCGCCGACGCGAGCGAGACCTGCTGTTCGAGTATCGTGAGGACGAGAGTCGCGAAGCCCTCCTCACGCGCCCACAAAGGCGGCACGCCGTAGGCGCGTGCGACGCGCGCGAGGTCTGCGTCAACCGCAGACAACTCCCTCACGCCCCGCGCGAGCGACGCACGCGTCAACCTCTTCGGCGCGCGCCCCTGCTTAACGCCTTCCGGCTTCAGCCTTGTCGTCATCTTCTTCATCTTCCGCTTCCGCGCGCAGGCCGAGGCGCATGGCGTCGAAGGCGGGGAGGCGCGCGGGCTCGGGCATCCGTGATGCGCCGCCGCGTGCGGAGAACCAGATAGCCTCGTTGAGGACGCGCGGGTCGGCCATGTCCGCGTGCTCGATGTCCTGCTCGGCGGTGCGGCGCATCCAGTAGAGCGCGGCGGCGTCGCGCGGCTCCTGCGTGATGAGGTTGTCGAGCGCGATGGTGGGGAGGACGGCTTTGTAAGGTCGCAGGTCGGGTTCGCGCCGGAAGATGTCCACGGGCACGGCCGTCGAGTCGAGGAGGTTCATGGGCTCCATCCCGAGCAGAAGCTCCAAGGTGCGGATGAAGCTCACCGTGTTGTGGAACTCGTGGACGAGCGCGCCGGGGCGGTTGTAGGCGCTGATGAGGAGCGCGACCGAGCGGTGACAGTCAACGTGGTCGGGGCCGTCCTGCGCGTCGTCCTCGACGACGAAGATGGCCGTGTCCTTCCAGTAGGGGCTCGACGAGACGGCCTCGACCAGGCGGCCGAGCGCGTAGTCGTTGTCGGCGACGTAGAACTGCGCCGTGGGCTTGTGGGCCTCGACGCCGGAGGTGTGGTCGTTGGGAAGTCTGACGATGGAGAAGTTCGGGAGAGGCGTCCCGCGCCCCGTCTCACGCGCGGCGACGAAGCCGCGGAACTCTTCGAGCCAGGCGGAGAGACGCGAGTAGCCGCGCGCCCGCGCGCCGGCTTGATCAAGACTGACGAGCGGGTCAACCCATTCGCTCGACTCGCGCGCGGCGCGGTAGGAATCGACCGTGATGGCGTCGGGCGTTTGCAGGTTGAAGTTGCGGAAGGTCTCGCTGTAGTGACCTTCGAGCGTCTTCTTCGTCGGGACGGCCGAGACCGTCAGCGTCAGGTCGGGGTACGTCTTCTCCTTGTTCGTCCTGAACGCGACCACGTCGGCCTCGGACATCGTGCCGACGAACTCGCCGTAGTTGCGGTAGGTGAGGTTGGCGCGCACCGCCGCGTCCCAGAGGTATAGCGTCTCGGGCTCGGTCACGTCGCGGCGGCCGTTGAGGTACGGCACGTAGCGGCGGAAGAAGTCGGTCACCTCCTCCGCGCCCGCGTCCCGTGCGAAGGCGGGCGGCGCGTTCGTCTTCGGCCAGATGTTGGGCATGCGGTTGAAGCCCTCGTAGTCGTACGTGCGCCCGCGGTCTGAGTAGTCCCAGCGGTAAGCCTTGTCGAGGTAGTCGGTCGAGAAGGCGGCCGTAGACCAGTTGTGGCCGTCGGGGCTCGCCTCCGCGTTGACGAAGAAGCGGTCGAAGAGCCCGAAGCGTAAGGCCAGAGCGCGATGGTTGGGCGCGACCGTTTGCGCTTCACCTTTTTGAGTGCGCGCGGCGTCGCCCGCGCCGAAGATGGCGATTGAAGGGTCGCCGTCGGCGGGCGTGCCGTCGCCCGCAGTCTTGAGGTCGCCGAAGAGCTGGTCGTAGGTGCGGTTCTCCTTGATGACGTAGATGACGTGCCGGATGGGCGAGTGGCCGCCGAAGAGTTCGCGCCGCTCGGCCCCGACGAGGTTGTTGTTACGCATGACGCTCTGCGTGTAACGCACAAGCTCGCGCTCCGAAGGCTCGGGCAAGGCAGAGAGGTTGCCCGCGACGAGCGCGACGCTGTACTCGCCGCCGTGCCTGCCGTGTCCTGTGCCGAAGGGGAAGCGCTCGTTCGGCATGTTCGGCGCGCGCCCCGAGTTGTCAACGACCGTCGAGGAGTTCGCGAAGCCCGTCCCCTTCCCGTTGCCGACGAAGACGCGGCCGTTTGCTACCGCGACGGCTGAAGGATACTGCCCCACGGGGACGAAGCCGCGCACGACCGAGCGTTGTGAGTCACGCCTTTCAACGTCACGCTCGGCGTTCCTTCCCCTTCTCCTCTCGCTTCCCCGGGCGGCGTCGGAGAGCGTGACGACGGCGATTGAGTTGCTATGCGCGTTGGCAACGTAGAGCGTGCGTTCGTCTTCGGAGAGCGCGAGCCCTTCGGGGCTTGAGCCGAGGCGCGCGCCCTCGCTCAACCTGACGTTGATGCGCTCGACCTCAATGTCCTTCGTCGTGTCGATGACCGAGACGCTGTCGTCGTTCGAGTTGACGACGAAGAGCCGCGAGCCTTCACGGTTCAACTTCAAAGCCGTCGGATGCCTCCCCACCGTCACGTAGGAGACGCGACGGCCGCCGCCCTTGAAATCGACGACCGCCACCGACTCGTCGTTCCAGCAAGAGACGTAGACCTTCCCCGCCAGCGCGGCCACGTCGTAAGGGTAGACGTTGTAACCCAACCCTCCGGCGGGCGTTGGCGCGACTCCCGGTTGACGTTGTCTTCCCGCGAGGTCGATGCGTTCGAGCGCGTTCTGACCTTTCAGATTGCGGACGATGCCGAGGCTGTCGCCGAGGTCGTTGGCGACGTAGAGCGTCTCGCCGTCGGGCGCGAGCGCGAGGCCCAAGGGGTAGACGGCCGCGCGCCCGTCGTTATAGCGCGGGTCGGCGGGCCGCGCGGCGAAGCCGCTCACGTCGATGAAGCGCGCGTTGACCGACATGTCCGGCCCGTCCGAGCCGGGGCTGATCGGCTTCGTCATGCGCGGGTTAAAGTCGAACGTCCAGACCTTGTTCTCGAACCCACCCGAGACATAGAGCGCGTAGGAGCCCGAGCGTTCGGGGCGCGGCGAGAAGACGGCGCCGACGTTCGCGCTCTGCGGCGCGGGGAAGTAGACGTTCTGCGTGACGGCAGGCGGGCGCAGCGAAAGGTCGATGACGGAGAGCGACTGCCGCCCCTTGTTCGACGCGGCGTCGAACTGCACGCCGTAGCCGCTGTTGACGACGACGAGGAAGCGCCCGCCGCCGCCCGGCCCCGCGCGGTCAGGACTGCGCACGACGTTAACGGGCAGAGAGCCGACGGCCGGGAGGCCCGTCGTCAAGTCTTTCACGAGCGAGCCCGCGGGCGTGATGCGGCGCCCTTCGGAGGCGGGCTGGTTCTTGACGGTGATGTCGGCGGAAGAGTTGACGAGTCCGAGCGCCGCCGCCGCCAGCGCGACGGAGGCCGCGAGCACGAGCGCGCGCGCGGAAGGTGTGCGTCGGTTCATAAAGTAGTAGACAGTAGTCAGTAGGGACAGTTTTCAGTTTTCAGTAAGCAGGTCAGGCTAAAAACTGAAAACTGAAAACCGTCTACTGTCTACTCCCCTTCAGTCCCTTCGCGATCTGCGCGTTGCCTTCGATGATGCGCTTGGTCGTCGCCTCGTCCGGGTCCATCGACCAGTTGCCGGCCTCGAACGTGCCGCCGAGGATGACGCCGTCCGCGCGCGGGAACATGTAGAGCGAGTTGGCAAGGTAGCCGTAGTCCAGCTCGGGCTGCGGCAGCAGCACCTCGATCTGGCCGCGCATCGACGCCATCCCCTGGTCGCCGAAGAGTGCGCGCGCGCCCAATCCCGTGCAGTTGAAGATGACGCGCTCGGGAAGCTGTGCCACCTCCTCGCGCGTCTTCAACTCCCTCACGACGACTTTGCCCCCCGCCATGTGGAAGTCGCGCAGGAGCGCGCGCAGGTACGTCTGGGGCTCAATCATCAAAGAGGTAAACCGCCTGACGTAGGGGAAGCCGAAGAGCGGGCGCGCGTCCGCGTAGCGGCGTATCTCGGGGTAGAGTTCCGCGCCGCCTGTAGGTTCATGGCCGGGCGGCTCCGGCTCCGTGCGCAACGTGTAGGTCTCAAGCCAGCGGACGCCGTACTCGGGGCCGACGTAGGACTGGAACTCGCGGTGTGCGAGGCGGGAAGCGAGTTCGAAGCGCTCCACGAACGTCGGCGTCACCTTCTGCGGGTCGTAGACGTGCGTCGGATACCACAGCGCCCCCGCGACGTTCGAGGTCGTCTCGGGCGGCAGCTCGCGCGCGTAGATGGTGACGGCCTTGCCGCGCCTCTGGAGCGTGCGCGCCGTCGAGAGCCCGACGACGCCGCAGCCGATGACGGCCACGCTCTTGTCTTCGAGGTTGCGCGCCTGCTCGGCGGCCAGTTGCGCCACGCCCCAGGAGAGCGATACGCCCCCGCCGCCGTGGCCGTAGTTGTGCACGACGAACTTCTCGCCCAAACGTTCGTTCGTGAGCACGAAGCCCTCGGGGCGGTACGGGCGCAGTCCGACGACCGTGCGGATACGACGGTCGCGCGCGACCTTCAGCGGCGGCAGACGGCGCGGCGGCTCCTCCTGCGCGGCGAGCGCAACGTTGCCTTGGGCCAGCGCCGCGTACGCCCCGGCCGCGAGCGCCGAAGCGAGAAAGCTCCTGCGATCCTTCATTGAAAGTCTGTCCATGCGCCTCAGAGTTTATAGAAAGCGCGCGCGGTTGCGAAGATAAATTTAACAGGGTGGACAGGATGTTCAGGATTAAGATTTATTCACCCTTCGGGCATTGAGTTTGGCGAAAAAAGAAGGGGCGCGAAGGAGCGCCCCTTTTACTTGGTTAGAATAGATTGAATCAGTTATCAAAATGGACGGATAAAACCCACAGCCCTGTTTCTTCGTCTTTCTTCATCTGCTCAAAAGCTTCTTCTTTGTTAGGCGGATAATTCAGGGACATCATATAAACCTTGCTGGCCTCCCGAGTTGCTTTCACAACCTCAGCCCAACATTCTTCTTTACTCTTTCCTTGTACCTTGCCACGCATTCCCATAGTCGGCCCTCCTTTCGTTAGAGTTCAAAACAGCTAAATTATGCTTAGTAGAGTGGGCTGATTGCAACCAGACTTTTCGTACAGGATTCCCGCTTGTACAGAAAGTTACCCCTAAGTGGTACTTTTCGGGCAAAGCCACTTCACCCGTGCCTCTGGCCTGACGGGTCTTAAACGAACCCCGTGCGCGCGAAGCGCCGCTGACGCGGCGTCTCTGCGCATGGCCTCCCGTCTTATTTCAGGACGGCGCGCCCCTGAAAATCGGCTAAATCTGCTCAAACGTTGACCTTTCGGCCGTAAATGTTGACCGCGTAGGCGTTTCAGACGCCCTCGCGGCCTGTTCAGGTGCCCTCGCGGGCTGTACAGATGCCCTCGCGGCTTGTTCACATGCCCTATCGGCTTGTTCACATGCCCTATCGGACTGTTCAGGAGCCCTAGTGACGTGTTTATGAGCCCTAGCGACGTGTTCAGGAGGCCGCGCGGGTTGTACAGATGCCCTCGCGGGCTGTTCAGAATGGTGTGCGGACGTTTCAGAAGGGCGTGCGGGCGCGTCAGGAGGGCGGGGTGAGGTGCGCGACGGCCGCGCGCGCGCTGTCGAACCGGGGGGACGCGGTTAAAAAAGTCTTGCAGCGTACGGTAGGAGGAGTATACTGCGCGCGCTGAACCTCAGCACGCTGGCCTCGCAAACTCACAACCCGCCACAAGGATGTTCGCCACGTTCTTTGGCCTTACACAAAGGAGCAATCCGATGAAGAAGTCTGAAACTCGCGTTCTGGACATGCTGAAAAGTGTGCGCCTGCACGGACAGCCGCGCGCGGCCGCCTTCCCCGCCAACTCGCGCGGCAGCGAACTCTACACCTCCGTGAACACCGGCATCGGGAACATAGAGAGGGTCTCGGGCGAACAGGCCAAGCACGAGCGCAACTTCCGAGAGGCGTCGAAGCGGAAGGATGACGCCGAAGACTCCTTACATGACCTGATGGTCTCCATGAACCGCACCGCGCGCTCCATGTCGCGGACGATGCCGGGGGTGGAAGAGAAGTTCCGCCTGCCTCCCAACAAGGACGGCGTGATGTGGCTCGCGGCCGCCCGCGCCTTCGCCACCGAAGCCGAGCCCCTCGCCGACGAGTTCGTCAGGCGCAACGTGGCGCCCGACTTCATCGACGACCTCAAGGCGCGCATCCTCGCCGTCGATCAGGCCGACGACGCCCAGCAGAAGGCGGAGTCCGCGCGCATCGAGGCCACGGCCAACCTCGCGACGGCAATACAGCAAGGGCTGGCGGACGTGCGCGAGTTGGACGCCATCGTGCGTAACACGTACGCGGGCAACGAGGCGGAGTTGGCCGCGTGGGAAAGCGCCAGCCACGTCGAGCGCGCCCCGCGCCGCGCCGGCGAAGAGGAGGAGGAGCCCCCGGCACCGCCCGCACCGCCCGCGTAAGGCTGAGCGACCGCCGCACGGAGGCCATATAACGTTGGGAGGAATTAACAGGGATGGACAGGATAAGAGGGGTGTTGGGTTCCGGGTTTTAGGTGTTGGTTAAAAGCAGGTTCTTCCCTAACACCCAACCCCCAACCCCCTCTTATGTGGCCTTGTTACTTCCGCGGCCGGACGGTGATGAAGGTCGAGCCCTCGCTGCCGCGCGTGACCAAAAGAAGGACGGGGCGTTCGCCCGCGCCCTCGACGGCCGCGCGGAGGTCTTCCGGTGTTTTGACGGGCTCGCGGTTCGCCTGTTCAATCAAATCCCCCTGGCGGAGCCCCGCGTCGGCGGCGGGGCCTGTGGGGTCAACTTCGGTGACGACGAGCCCCTGCCTGTCGGCGGGCAGGCGCAGGCGCGAAGCGAGATCGGGCGTGAGCGGTGCCACCGTGATGCCGAGCTTGCCGCCGCCTTCGCCCTGTTCGCCGCCGCCCTGCTCTTCGTCGCCGCGCGCGCCCTTAGAGTTGGCCGCCAGCTCGCCGACGGTGATCTGCACGTCCTGCTCGCGGCCGTCGCGCAGTATATTGAGCGTGACCTCTGTGCCGGGCTGCGTGGCGGCCACGAGGTTGCGCAGCTCGTTGGCCTCGTTGACGACGTTGCCGTTGAAGGCCACGATCACGTCGCCCTGCTTCAGTCCCGCCTTCTCCGCCGCGCTCCCGCGCTGCACCGAGCCGACGATGACGCCCTTCACCTCCTTCAGCCCCAAGCTCTGCGCGATCTCCTCGGTCACGGCCTGCACGACGACGCCGAGTTGGCCGCGGCGGACGCGCCCCTTGTTGATGAGCTGCTCGGTGACGGTGCGCGTCATGTTCGAAGGGATGGCGAAGCCGATGCCGATGTTGCCGCCCGAGGGGCTCAGGATTTGCGAGTTGATGCCGACCAGCTCGCCCGAGGTGTTGACGAGCGCGCCGCCCGAGTTGCCCTGGTTGATGGCCGCGTCCGTTTGGATGAAGTCCTCGAAGCTGCCGTCGGACAGGCCCGTGAAGCGCCCCTTGGCCGAGACGATGCCCGAGGTCACCGTCTGCCCGACGCCGAGCGGGTTGCCGACGGCGAGCACCACGTCGCCGACGCGAACTTTGTCCGAGTCGCCGAGCGTGAGCACGGGCAGGTCTTTGGCCTCGACCTTGAGCACGGCGAGGTCGGAGGGCTGGTCTGTGCCGACGAGCTTGGCGGGGGAGCTTCGGCGATCCGTAAACTCGACCGTGATCTGCTCGGCCCCGTCCACGACGTGGTGGTTGGTGACGATGTAGCCGTCGGGGCTGATGACGACGCCGGAGCCGAGCGCGCGCTGGCGCTGTACCTGCGGCTGCTCCTGCTGCGGCTGGCGCCCGCCGAAGAAATCGCGTAGGGAAGGGTCGTCGAGGAACGGATGCTGGCGCGGCGTGCGCGAGACCTTCTCGGCGAGGATGGTGACGACGGCGGGCGCGACGCGCCCGACCACGTCGGCGTAGGAGTTGTGCTCGACGTTGGGCGCGCCGGGCGGCGGCAGCTTGAAGTCACCCTGCCGCTCCGACTGCTGCGCCGACTGCTGCTCCTGCTGCGTCGCCCTGCGACACCCCGCGAGCGCGAGGGCGAAGGCGAGAATGATGACGAACGCGCTGAATGCTCTTCTCATAATCATGCCTCTCTAAAAAATCATCCGGCGCCACGCGGCCTGCGCCGCGCGCACGCGCACATTCTACGAACGATTGGGCGAATGAGTTTCTGCTGTCGCTTATTTAACAACTACTCCGCCGCCGACGCCAAACGCGCCCGCGCCTCTTAAAGGGAACCGCGGGCGCCCGCGCGGCGTCCTATGTACCGATGTTGACGACGAGAACTCTGAGAAATCCCGTCCTCACGCTCTCGCTGGCGGCGCTCCTCTGCTTAAATTCCGCCTGCTTGGCCGCGCCGCGCGCCTCATCAGCCACGCGCAGGAGTCACGTCTCGCTTCTCGTGTGTCAGACGGTAGCTGGTCATTTTCATCGTTGAATAAATGTACCGAAAAAGGAAAAGGCGGAGAGCCTTCCCTCCGCCGTCCCCGCCTTCAGTTGAATATCGTTAATTATTGCCGTTGCCGTCTAACTTCAAACGAAGTAGCCGGATGATTAGCTGCGTGATTGACTCCTCATCGGGGTTAGGTGGTAAGTCAAAATGGACATCGCCTTGATAAGGCTTCCCATCATAAAAATCAATTTGAAATTCAGAATACGGGTGACTGATTTGGAATCTCCAACTCAGGCCCAAACATATCAGCGCGTTCTCTGTTGCTTTCCGAATGACTGCTCTACGTGCTTCATATTCATCTTTATTCATAAGCCTTCCTTTTTTACTACGCTGAAGGCGGAAGGACAGGCGAATGATAGACCCGCGCTTTGAATACTGTAAAGGGTTTCCAGTCAGTCCTCATCCTTGCGCGTATATGTCGGACAATCTGCTTGCCAATTTACGGAATAGCATTAGAATGGGTCAATCTTTCTTAAAAGACGTGGCCGAAGTCTTGGTCTTCCCAGAGGACTTAAGCATGAAAATCTTTATGCCGCGAACTCGCGCCGCCGGCCTTGTGGCTTTCGCATTCTTCTGTGCGTTCGGGGCGTGGGCGTTTCTGTCCAGCTCGCGCGTCGAGGCGAAGCGTGCCGCGCAGCGCGCCGAAGGGCTCGCCGCGTGGGAGCAGGTCTACGGCGTGCTGACGCACCCGCGCTGCATCAACTGCCACACGGCGACGAACTACCCGCAGCAGGGCGAGGAGCGCCGCCGCCACTTCGCCAACGTCGTGCGCGGCCCCGACGGCCACGGCGTGCCGGGGCTCAACTGCGTGAGCTGTCACCAGCGTTCGAACGCCGACAGCACGGGCGTCCCCGGCGGGCCGGACTGGCACCTCGCGCCGCTCTCGATGAAGTGGCAGGACGAGAACGATCAACCGCTCCCGAGCGCGACCGTCTGCCGGCAAGTCATCGACCCCAAGCGCAACGGCAACATGAATGCACAAGCACTGCTCAAGCACCACGAGGAGGCCGCGCTTGTGCTCTGGGCCTGGGAGCCCGGGCGTCGCCTCGACGGCACGCAGCGCGCGACGCCGCCTCTCACGCACGCCGAGTTCGTCGCCGCGACCCGCCGCTGGGTCGAGGCCGGCACGCCCTGCCCTTCCGGCAAGTAAGGAGAACGTTCGATGGCGAAGTATCAGCTCAACGTCAACGGCCAGAGCCGGGAGGTCTCGGTCGATCCTTCGACGCCGCTGCTCTGGGTGCTGCGCGAAGACCTGAAGATGACGGGCACCAAGTTCGGCTGCGGCGTCAGCGCGTGCGGCGCGTGCACCGTCCACGTCGCGGGCGTGGCGACGCGCTCGTGCGTGCTCCCCATCGCGCTCCTCGGCGAGCGCCCCGTCGTGACGATAGAGGCGGTGGCAAACGACCCCGTCGGCCGCGCCGTGCAGGACGCCTGGGTCGAGAAGGACGTGGTGCAGTGCGGCTACTGCCAGAGCGGGCAGATCATGTCCGCGGTCGCGCTGCTCAAGCACACGCCGAAGCCGACCGACGACAACATCGACGAGTCACTCGGGGGCAACGTCTGCCGCTGCGCGACCTACGTCCGCATCCGCGAGGCCGTCAAGCTCGCCGCGCAGAAGCTCAAGTGAGGAGGGCGGCCGACCGATGACAAACTCGAACACGAAATTCGAAGGCTAAACACCTACGAGCGGCCGCTCCTCCCTCCGCGCCCCCGCGACGCCGGCGGGGGGGCGGCGGGTCGCGCTTTTATTGAATAAACACGCGACCGCGCAGGAGGGCGTCAAGCCCAGCCAGATACCGCCGCCGCCGAAGAAGAACTACCCACCCGACGCCTTCGTCCGCATCACGCCGGACAACAAGGTCGTCATTCAAGTCAACCGCCTTGAGTTCGGCCAGGGCGTGCACACGGCGCTGCCTCTCATCCTCGCCGACGAGTTGGACGCCGACTGGTCGCAGGTCGTCGCGGAACTCGCGCCCGCGGGCGACGTGTACAAAGACCCGCTCTTCGGCATCCAGATGGTCGGCGGCTCCGGCTCTATCGCGCACTCTTTCCAGCAGTACCGCGAGTTGGGCGCGAAGACGCGCGCCATGCTCGTCGCGGCGGCGGCCACGCGCTGGAACGTCGCGCCCGACAAGTGCCGCACCGAGGCGGGCGTCGTCCGAGGCCCCGCGGGTCAGTCGTTGAAGTACGGCGAGTTGGCAAACGACGCCGGGCGCCTGCCCGTGCCCGCGACGGTGAAGCTCAAAGAGCCTTCCGAGTTCAAGCTGATCGGCAAGCAGGTCAAGCGGCTCGACAGCCGCGCGAAGTGCGACGGCTCTCTGAAGTTCGGCTTAGACCTCGACCTGCCCGGCATGCTCGTAGCGGTCGTCGCGCGCCCGCCCGTCTGGGGCGCGAAGGTCAAGAGCTTCGACGACAAAGCGGCGCGCGCGGTCGAAGGCGTGCGCGAGGTCTTCGAGATTCCCGTGACGCGCGGCGGGACGGGCGTGGCCGTCGTCGCCGACAAGTTCTGGCCCGCGAAGCGCGCGCGCGACCTCCTCAAGATCGAGTGGGACGAGACGAATGTTGCGCGCGCCGACAGCACACAACTCTTCGAGCAGTACAGACAACTCGCGCGCACCGCGGGACTCAACGCGGCCTCGCGCGGCGACCTGAAGGCCATCGAGCGCGTCGCCCCGGCAGACCTCGTCGTCGCCGAGTACGAGTTTCCCTACCTCCCGCATGCGCCGATGGAGCCGCTCAACACGACCGTCCGCTTCGACGGCGACGGCGCGGAGGTCTGGGCCGGCTCGCAGTTCCAGACCTTCGACCACGCGGCCGTCGCAGAGGTGTTAGGCTTGAAACCCGAGCGCGTCACCTTCCACACGGAGATGGCCGGCGGCGGCTTCGGGCGGCGGGCCGTGCCCGACTCGCACGTGCAGCGCGAGGCGGCTTCAATCGCGAAGCGTTTGAAGGGAACGCCGGTCAAGCTCGTCTGGTCGCGCGAGGACGACATACGCGGCGGCTACTACCGGCCGATGCACGTCCACCGCGTCGAGATCGGCTTGGGCAGTGACGGACTGCCGCAGGCATGGCGGCACGTCGTCGTCGGCCAGTCGCTCCTCGAAGGCACGCCCTTCGCCATGATGATGAAGGACGGCGTGGACAGCTCGACCGTCGAGGGCGTCAACGACACGCACTACCACGTCCCGAACTTTGGCGTCACGGTGCATCACCCGAAGGTGAACGTGCCCGTGCTCTGGTGGCGCTCGGTCGGCCACACGCATTCGGCCTTCGTGATGGAGACGTTGATCGAAGAGCTGGCGATGAGGGCGAAGATGGATCCGATTGCCTACCGCCGCAAGCTCATCAAGCCTGAGCCCGAGGCAAAGAAGCTTCTGGCCGCGCTCGATTTGATGGACGAGAAGAGCGCCGCGTGGCGCAACAAGCTCCCGAAGGGTCACGCGGTCGGCTTCGCCTGCCACGAGTCATTCGGGACTGGCGTCGCCTGCGCCGCGGAAGTTTCCATCAGGAACAAACGGCCGTGGATTCACCGCGTGACGGTCGCGGTCAACTGCGGACTGGCCGTCAACCCTCTGACCGTCGAGAGCCAGTTCCAGGCGGGCGTCGGCTTCGGCCTCTCGCAGTTGATGGCGGGCGGCGCCGTCACTCTGAAGGACGGCCGCGTCGAGCAGCGCAACTTCGACCGCTACGTCCCCCCCTACATGCCCGACGCGCCGGTCGCCGTGGACGTGCACATCGTCCCGAGCGCCGAGGCGCCCACCGGCTGCGGCGAGCCGCCCGTCCCCGTCATCTCGCCCGCGGTCGTCAACGCGCTCTCGAAGCTGACCGGCAAGCGCTACCGAAGGCTTCCGCTCGTCGAGGTCTGAAGACGATTAACCACAGAGGTCCAGAGACCCAACACAGTGGGTAGAGGTCTTATATGATAGTTTTAGGGGCGGTAGTTCTCTTCAAGCTGTGTCTCTGGACCTCTGTGGTTAATCCCCTCTTCCGCATTATTTGACCGCCGCCAGTTGATTGATGCGGGCGCGGACGGCCGTCGCGAGGAGGCGCACATCCTCGTCGTTGTAGTTGGCCGCGCGGAAGGCGTCTTCGAGCTGCTTGTCGGAGAGCTTCGAGAGAATCGCGGCGAGCCACTGCGCGTCCTCGACCGACACGTCCTGCATGAGCGACTTGTTCTTCCCCTCGAAGCTGAAGCGCACGCGGCCGCCCTCGACGCCCTCGATGAACTTGTCGTTGGCGAAGTCCTCGGGGTTGTTGCGGGTGCCCTTGATCTGGCGGATGCGGGCCATCAGCCCGCCCACCCCGCCGGTCTTGCCGATGGTCGCGCCGAGGTCGCTGACGACGTATTGCAACTCCGGCCCGTCCGACCCTTTGACCGCGAGGACGCGGTTATTGTCATCCTTCAAGTCCCAGTTCTCGACGAGCGCCATCATGATCTTGAGCCCTTGCAGCTCGTGCTTGCCCGAGAAGGGATTATCGGCCCAGCGCCACACGTCGCCGCGCTTCACGTCGTCGGGGCGCGCCTCGAAGCGGACGTTCAAGAGTCCGCCGTCCTGACACCGCTCGAAATCCTTGCCGGGGTCGGGCGCGCCCTCGATCTTCGCGCACGGGGCGAGGTAGGTGACCTCGGTGACGTAGCCCGCGGCCCAGACCAGGCGCGTCACGGCCGTCTCGGGCTGCGCCTCCACGCCGACCTTCGCCACCCACTCGCGCCCCTTCGCGTCGCGCACGCGGTACTTCTTCGAGTAGCCGCCCTTCTCCTCCTTGACGAAGGTGAAAGGCGCCTGCGGCCGCATCTCCTCGCCGCCCGGCCCCGCGAGGAGGTCGAGCGCGCCGACATCCGCGGGCTCGCGCCAGAGGACGGGCGTCCCCACGGGCGGCTCCTTCTTCTTCTTATCCTTATCCTTCTTGTCCTGCGTGGCGAAGCCGGGCGCGGCGAGGCTGAAGAGAATCAGCGCCGCCGCCGCCAGTCTTAAAGTTATGCCGCGATGCAGCATGGTCTCTCCCCCGTTTCTCGGATGATGTCTTAACGTTTCCGCCCGGCCTTCCAGTCTTCCGCGATGATGGCCCAGCGCTCGTGGTCGCGCCAGCGCCCGCTGATCTTCAGGTAGCGCCGCGAGTAGCCCTCTTTGACGAAGCCCGCACGTTTGACCAGCGCGATGGACGCGTGGTTGCCCGGCTGTATGTTCGCCTCAATCCTGTGCAGCTTCAACTCCTCGAAGGCGTGGCGCAGCAGGAGGCGCATCCCCTCGGTCATGTAGCCGCGGCCGGCGTAGGGCTCGCCCGCATAATAACCCAGGTAGGCGCTCTGCAAGTTGCCGCGCGCGATCTGCGACAGGTTCATCACCCCGACGATGCGCCCGTCCTCCGCGCGGCAGACGAAGAAGCAGGCGCGGTCTTCCCGGCCGCATCGCTTGACGTAGTCTGCGAACTGCTCGGGCTCGACGGGCGGCGTGACGAGGCCGCGGTGCAGCCGCCTGCTCGCGCGGTTGAGCGCGACGAACTCCTCGCGGTCGCGCGCGGTCGGCGGGCGGAGGAAGACCTTCGCCTTTACCTTTTCGACTGCGTCCCGTGCCATCGGCGTCTACTTCTTCAGGCTCCCTTGCAAATGCCTGACGGCCGCTTCGAGCACCTCGTCGCGGCCCGCGACGACCCCGGCGACCGTCGGCGCGACCTTGACCGTGGGCTGGATGCCGACCCTTTGCAGTTGGCGGCCGTCGGCGTGGCGCACGTTGTGGCCGGTGAAACTGACGGCGAGGTTCCCGGGCAGCACCATGTAGGTCACGTCGCCGTTGGCGCCCGTGGTCGGCGTGCCGACGAAGGTCACGTCGGTCGCCGCCTCGAAGAACATGCAGGTGTGCTCGGCCTGGCTGATGGCGTCCTCGTTGATGAGCATCAAGACCTTGCCCCCGTACACGTCGCCCTTCCGTTCGGGCAAGCGCTGGGCGAAGGTGTAGCTCGGGGCGTCCAACTCAAGGTCGCTTAAAGAGGACGCCTCAAGCAGCGGGCGCGAGAAGAGCGCGGCGACGGGCATCTTCTTTTCCGACAGGCGCGGGGCGATTGGCCAGCCGGTGCCGTTCGGGTAGCCGCGCATGTCGAAGATGACGGCCGGCGTCCCCTTGATCGTCTCGAACATCTTATCGACCTCGCCGACTTGCAAGCGCGCGAGGTCTACGTAACCGTAGCCGCTCGGCAACACTTGCACGACGGGCGTCGAGCGCTGCATCGCGGCGAACAACTTCCCCTGCTCGGCCCGGCCGAACGAGCGTGGCAGTTCGACCTCGCGCTCCGCGCCGTCCGCGCCGCGCACGCGCACGCGGGCCGTCGTCTCCTTCTGCCCGCGCAGCAGGTTCAGGTGAACGACCCTCAGCAAAGCCTGCGGCGTCGAGGCGGCGGTGTAGCGCGACCAGAACTCGATGCGCTGCGCGACGGGCTCGCCGTCAACCGTCAACACGACATCGCCGACCTTGACCGGCAGCTTGTCGTCGAGCACGTTCGTGACGACCGTCTTCCCCTCCACGTAACGCACGACGACCGGCGGCGCGTACGTCCCCAGACGCTCGGCCGCGGCGTTCGCGTTCTGCACGCCGCCGTGCGAGTCGTGCATCTCCGTGACCAGTTCGCGGACGGTCAGTTGGTAGTCGGCCGCGTCCCTGTTCGCCTCGAACTTCGGGATGTAGCGCGGCAGCACCGTCGCCCACGTCTCCCCGATGAGGTGCTTGTAAGGGTAGAAGTAGTTGACGACGTTCCAGTATCGGAAGAGCGCCAGCAAGCGGTACTCCGCCGGAGGAAACTCCATCTCGGCGTACGGCTTCTCCTTCTGGCCGACGAGCGGCGGCGGCGGCGGTGCTGTCTTTCCGCCAGCCTGAGAGACTTTGCCCTCCCGCGCGGCGCGCAGGGCTTCGCGCATCGCCGCGTCCTCGCCCTGCGCCGCAACGGCTACGACCGCGTCGGCTTCGAAGCCGACGGAGCCGTCCGGGTTGACCGACTCGGAAGTACGCAGATGCGCCTTCAAACCCCCGGGCAGTTCGACCGTGAGAGCGCCGCCGCCCGCCTCGGGCGCGCGTTCGCCCTCCTGCACGACGTACGCACGGCTGGCGTGCTGCAAGCCGCCCAACGTCTCCGCCGCGGGCGGCGTGTCCGCGTTGACGACGAAGACAATCGCGGGCGTCTTCGCCTTGTTCCGACCGGCGAGGGTCTGCGGCGCGATGTCGGCGAAGGCCGAGTAGTAGAAGGAGGCGCCGCCGCCCTGCGTGGCGTAACCGTTGTGTATCCTCTGGCGGCTGTGGCCGAGCCTCACGTCCGAGTCGAGGAACTGCGGGAGAATCTGCCGCAGCAGGTCTGCGAAAAAGTAGGCGGCGAAGTCGTCCGCAGGCCCCGCGCGCCGCGCGTCGATGACGACCGCTTTGGCGGAAGCTGCGGCCTCGCCGACTTTGCCGAGCAGGACGCGGAAGGCCATCTGGTCGCGCGCGCCGACCTCCGCGAGCCGCGTCGCGTCGATGAAGAGGACGCCCTCCTCCGTCCGCACGGGCTCCTTCGCCGACGCGGGCGCTTCAACGGTCGGCGCGGCCTTAACTTCGATGTCGATCTCCGCGCGCGTGCTCGGGTCGCCGAGCGCGGCGAGCATCTGGTTCAGTGCGGCCTGATAGTCCTGCGAAGTTTTTGCCGCCTGTACTTTCGGTATCGTCTCGACGAGTGCCTTGTCCCAATCTATCTCGCGGTAGGCGAGGGACGGGTGAAAATACTTCACCGCGCCCCACACCTTCGCCAGGCCGGCCAGCCTCTCGACCCGCGCCGCGTCGGCCGTCGTTTGAGCCGGCGTCGCGGCCGCCTGCTGCGCGCGCGCGTTGAGGCACAGCGCCAAAAGCACGGCCGTCAACGCAAGTGGTTTCGAAGTGAGTCTTCGAGGATGCATTTCAAGATCTCTCGGCTTGTCGGTTCGTCTTTAAGACTTATTCCACTTTGAGGCAGGGCTTGTCGGCCGAGGCGTCGGCCGCCTGCCGCGCCTCTTCGTTGGTCTTCACCTTGTCGGTCACGCAAACCTCTCCGGCCGTGAGCTTCGACACGGCGAGATAGGAGGTCTTCTCTTCGGGCTTCTCGGGGTTCTCGCTCGCGTTGACGCGCACGATGAGGGCGTAGGGTCGCAGCTTGCCGCCCTTCTTCTCGACGCGCCACTCGGCCTTCTCGCCGAGGCTCGAAAACCCGTTCGTGATGACCTGCCAGTAGTTGAGCGGGTGCTTCTTCCCGTCGGGACTGACGACGGTGACCGACTGGCGCGAGTCGTCGTCTTCGACCAGCAACTCGTAGCCCGCCACGCCCGCGCACTTCTGCACCGAGCCCGCGCTCTCCTCGTGCGTCTCAATTGTCTTACAGCGCGCGGGCGCGATGTCCGTGTAGACGCTCTCGGCGGCGGGGGCGTAGGCGAACAGGGGCGTCGCGCAGCAGAGGATAAAGAGCGCGCTCGGTGTTCTCTTCCACATGTCAGTCTCTCCTCTAAGGGGGTTGCGAGGGTTCTGTGTTTACGGGCGGAGTCTCGCGGCCCAGCCGCCGCCCTCGGCCAGCTTGATCTTCAGGCGGGTGGAACGGTCGGCGCGGCCCGAGACCTTCTTGTAGTCGCCCGCGAACCGTCCGGCGTTCACGCCGTCCTGGTAGGCGTCCATCTTAAACTCGCCCGCGGGCAGGAATGAGAAGTCCACTTCCAGCTCGCGCGCCGTCCAGTCGGTCATTGCGCCGACGTACCAGTCGCGGCCGCTGCGGCGCGCGACGAGGACGTAGTCGCCTATCCGCCCGTCGAGCACGCGCGTCTCGTCCCAGACTGTGGGGACGGCCGAGAGGAACTCCATCGCCTCGGGCTCGCGCAGGTAGTTCGAGGGGCTGTCGGCGAGCATCTGCAAGGGGCTCTCGAAGACGACGTACATGGCGAGTTGGTGGCAGCGCGTGCCGAGCGCCATCGGGCGTTCGAAGACCTTCGCCCAACTCTTCTGCTGCGCGTTGAGCATCGCGCCGGGCGTGTAGTCCATCGGCCCGAGGAACATCCGCGTGAACGGGAGCGTCAGGTTGTGCTCGGGGTTGGCGTCGGCGCTCCACTTGCTCCACTCCAGCCCGCGCACGCCCTCGGTGCTGATGATGTTCGGCCACGTCCTCGTCATCAACGCCGAGCGCTGCGCGCCGTGGTAGTCCACGAGCATCCTGCGCTTCGCCGCCTCGCCCGAGAGCTTGTGGAAGAAGTTGACGACCCTCTGGTCGTCGCGCTGCATGAAGTCAACCTTGATGCCTTTGACTCCCCACTTCTCGAACTGATTCAACGCCGGTTCCAACTGGTCGTCGAGCGTCTTCCACACGACCCAGAGGATGACGCCGACGTTCTTCCGCTTCCCGTAATCGACCAACTCCTGAACGTCGATGTCGGGCACGACTTCGAGCACGTTGCCGAGCTTGTACCAGCCCTCGTCCAGGACGACGTACTCGATGCCGTACTTCGACGCAAAGTCAATGTAGAACTTGTACGTCTCCGTGTTGACGCCCGACTTGAAGTCAACGCCGTAGACGTTGTTCGCGTTCCACCAGTCCCAAGCCACCTTGCCCGGCTTAATCCACGACGTGTCCTGAATCTTCGAAGGGCTTTGCAAAAGGTAGACGAGTTGATTCGTTATCAGATCGCCGTCGCGCTCCGCGACCCCGAGCAGCCGCCACGGGTACGCGCGCGTCCCCTTCGTGACGGCGATGTAGTCGGCCGCCTCGGCGACTTTAAAGTCGCGGTCGCCTTTCAGCTCCTCCTTCAACGGATAAGGCGGGAACATCGCGCCCAACCCGTTGCCGCCCGTGCCGCGCAGCCAGAGGCCGGGGTAGTCTTCCACGTCGGACTCGGCGACGGCGATTTTCACGCCGCCCGCGTCAACCACCGCCGGCAGCGAGGCGAAGGCCGCCGCGCCGATCTCCTTCAAAGGCTTCGGCACGTACAGCCGCTCGTTGTGCGAGAAGAGGCTCTCCTCCTGCGGGTAGAAGACCGTGTAGTTCTCCGCGAAGTTGAAGGCGGCCTCCTCCTTGTAGACCTTCACCTCTCCTTGCGGAAGCTGTGTCTCGAAACGGTAAGCCACGCCCTCGTCGTAGACGCGGAAGACGACCGCGTAGCCTCCGTCCATCTCAAGCCGCAGTTCGTTGTAGTTGTCGCGGATGCGCGCGAACTTCTGGCGCACGACCGGCTCGACCCACGCGTCGTGCGCACTCGGCTTCGCGTTCTTCACTTTCGGTTCGAGCCCGAGCACGCGGTGGTCGATGTCGATGGAGAGCGTCGAGTCGCGCAGCACGGTCTTCCCGTTCACCAGCACGTCGTAACGGACGCGGCCGGTCGTGTTGATTCTCAATTCAATCTTCTGGTTGGGTGAGACGACGCGGTAGTCCGACTGCCGCGCGGCCGCCTCGACGGTCAGGCATAGGAGCATGGTCAGCAGTAGCAGGATTCTCTTCGACGGGGTGTGCATGTTTGTTTGTCTTTGCTAAGTTGATGAGTCGCCGTAGTACTGACCGCTATGGCAGAGGGTCTATTTCACAAAAACTTTATAGCCCCACGGCTTCAGTTCAAGCCGGGTCGCGGCGTCGAGTTCGACCGCTTCGCCGCCGAAGTAGTCTGTGTACTTGCCTTGGTAGAGCGTCTCCTTGAACGTCAACGTCTGCGGCCGGCCGGAGAAGTTGACGACGGCGAAGACCTTGTCCGTCTCGTTCCGACGCACGAAGCTGAACACTTCAGCGGGCGCGCTGTTGGGCACATGGATCATCGTCGCGCCCCAGTGCGCGTTCCAGAGCGCCGTGTTCTTCTTTTTGAGCGCGAACAGTTTTTTATACAGCTCGCCGTTCGGATGTTCCTTCCAGGCTATCGGGTCTTTCTCGAAGAACTGTAGGCGTCGTGTGTTGCCCGCCTCCTGCCCGTTGTAGACGAGCGGCATCCCTTCGCCGACGACCGAGAGCACCATCGCGGCTTCGAGCCCCGCGCCGAACGCCTCGAACTCCGTCGCCTCCCAGGCGTTCTTGTCATGGTTGGTGAGGAAGGTCATGCGCAGGCTGTCGGGCGGGTACGAGCTTTCGTTCCAGGAGTAGTAGACGAAGAGGCCGCTCAGGTCTTTCTTCTGACCCGACGTGACCTGATGGACGGCGTCGTACCAGCTCCACGCGTAGGTCATGTCGAACGCCTCGGCGTGGAGGTCGCGCGACTCCCACTCGGCGAGCATGAAGACCGGCTTGATCGAGTCGAGTTCCTTGCGGGCGTTGTTCCAGAAGTCCACCGGCACGAAGCCGGCCACGTCGCAGCGGTAGCCGTCCACGTCCGCCTCGCGCACCCAGTACTTCATCGCCTCGGTCATGTAACGGCGGAGCCCTTCATGCTTGTAGTCGAGGTCGATGATGTCCGACCAGTCCCACCACGGCGTCGGGCGGAAGTCGCCCTTGTAGTCGCGTGCGTACCACTCGGGATGTTCCGCGACGAGATTGTTGTCCCACGCCGTGTGATTGGCGACCCAGTCGAGGATGACGTGGAACCCTTGCGCGTGCGCCGCGGCGACGAAGTGCTTGAGGTCTTCGAGCGTGCCGAACTCGGGGTTGACGCTGTAGTAGTCCTTAACTGAATAAGGGCTGCCGAGTGTGCCCTTGCGATTCTTCTCGCCGATCTTATGGATGGGCATCAGCCAGAGGATGTCAACGCCCAACTCCTTCAGACGCGGCAGGTGCGCCTCGGCCGCGCGGAAGGTTCCCTCGGGCGTGAACTGCCGCGTGTTGATCTGGTAGATGACGGCGTTCTTCGCCCACTCGGGGTGCTTGAGCTTGACGTATGGCATCGGCTGGTACGGGTTCGCGGTGGCGGCAGCAGGGGTCGGCGCGGGCGTCGTCGCACCGCCCTGGCTCTGGTTGACACAACCCGCGAGCGCCGCGACGCAGAGCAGTAATGCCAACGAGACGGGGACGCGCATTCACCTGACTCCTTTTGAAGTGCGACGATGGCGAACGAGATGGGTGTGACTCCGAAACGACAAGTTGGAATACCAATTTACCCGACGGCCTGTCAATGCCGACCCTGAAACATCGAGAAAGAATTAACACGGAGACACGGAGACACGGCTTGAAGCGATAATTCTTGAAGCTGTGTCTCCGTGTCGAAAGGACATTCACAATCAGCGGCGCGCTTTTGATAAAGCCCGGAGGTTCAGGTAGAGTCCGCCTACCGTATGCAGACGGATCAGAAAACGGCGAGAGGAGCTGCGCTCGCGTGGACGGGGGCGTTGACGGCCGTCGTTTACCTGGCGACGTTCCTCTTCTACGTGCGCGGCTTTCAGGGCTATTCGCGTACGGCGCGCGAGGTCTTCATCTGGCTCGCGGTGCTGCCGCTGCTCTACCTCTTCGGGCGCGGCTACCGCATCGTGCGCGACTCGGGCGGCGAGTTGCAGACCTCACAGGTCGTCTGGTTCGCGGCGCTCTTCTGCGTGACGTGCGCGGCCGTCTACCCGTTCCACTCGACCGACGTGTTCGGCTACATCAACCGCGGCTGGCAGCAGGTTCACTACCACATGAACCCGTACGTCTACACCGTCGCGGAGGTGCCGGGCTGGCGCGACGACCCGATGATCTGGGATCATTGGATCTATAACCCGAACCCTTACGGCTTCCTCTTTACCCTGCTAGCGCGTTTAATCACGACCCTCGGCGGCGGCAACTGGGCGCTGACGCTCGGGCTCTTCAAGGCCGTGAACGCCGCGGCCTACGCCTTCACGGGCTGGCTCGTCTGGTCGGGCGCGAAACACCTCGGGCACGAGCGGCCGCTGCTCGCGCTCTACTCGTTCCTCTGGAACCCGCTCGTCTTGCTCCACCACCTCGCGAACGGCCACAACGACATCCTCATCGGCTGCGCGCTCGCGCTCGCCGCTTACTGCGTCGTGACCGGGCGCGACGTGTGGATTCTGCCCGCGCTGGCGGCGGCGACGATGCTGAAGTACGCGCCCGCGCTGCTCGTCCCGGCGGCGCTCGTCTACGTCTACAGGAAGCGCGGGTGGAAGACGACGGCCCTCGGGTGCCTGCTCGCGTTGCTCGTGGCCGTGTTGGCGGCGGCGCCCTTCCTCGCCGACTGGCGGCAGTTCCGGCTCGAAGACATCCGCGACAACGCGACGCTCATCGACAACTCGCTCCACTCCTTCCTCATACACATCTACGAGAACGCGGCGCGGCTCATCAAGCCTTTGGCGCAGTTCCACGACGCCGTCGATTCAGGTATCAAGGCCGTTCTACGCGGCTTCTTCGCCGTCTTCCTCGTCGTCATTCATTTAAGATTTTTGAGGCGGAACTCGGCCGCGAGGCTCGTCGAGCTGTGGGCGCTCGTCATGCTCGTGCTGATGTGCGTGGTCAGCTCGAAGTTCAACGCGTGGTACATGGGGATGCTTCTGCCGCCCGCGCTCTTCCTCGCGGAGCGCCACTGGCTGCGGCGCCTGACGCTGCTCGTCACAACCGCGCAGACGCTCTCGCTCACCTTCTTCAAGCAGGCTTACATCCTCAACTACTTCGCCATGATTCTCGTCCCGGCCGTCGTCGTCTTCCGGCAAGTGAAGCGAGAGGGGTCGCCCGACAGAAAGAGTTAACCACAGAGACACAGAGACACGGCTTGTTGTCTATAATTCAACAAGCCGTGTCTCTGTGTCTCTGTGGTGAAAAACTCTTAATCAGCCTCCCGGCCCCTCTTCATCCTCCTCTTCATCGCTGCCCGGCTGCGCGCCCGCGACGGGCGCCGCAGGCTTGACGATGACGAAGGGGATGTCGGACGAGCGCGCGAGCGCGTTGAAGCTCTTGAGGTCGTCCGTCAACACCTGACTGAGCTGCCGGAGCTGCGCGTCGATCTGCGCGGCCAGCTCTTCGTAGAGCGTGTAGGACTGCTCGGTCGGCTGCGCGTCGGCGCTGCCGACGATGGAGCCGAGCGCCGCCAGCTTGTTGTTGAGACGGATGGGGAAGTTCAGAGGATCTTGACCGCTCTGGTTCTTCGTCTGGTAGAGCGCCTCCTCGACGGTCTGAAGTTTCTTATTCAGACTGTTGCCCGCCGTCACCAAAGGCTTCGCGTTCGGCTGGTCACCGATGCGCTTGAGGAGGTCGTCCACCTGCCGCCGCACGTCGCGTATCTGCGAGACGGCGTTGTGCGTCTCGGTCAGCTTGTCGCGTATCTTCGTCAGCAGCGCGAACTGCTTGTCGAACTCCTCCTGCGTCGTCTGGAGCCGCGGGTCTTTCCTTATCTCAAACGTCTGCGTGTAGGTCTGGCCGTCGGCCGTGAGCTTGACTTGATACGTCCCGGGCACGGCGCGCGGGCCGTTCGTGCCGCCCGCCCAGAGAATGAGGTTGGGGAAGCGCGTCGCCTCCGCGTAGCGCATGTCCCAGACGAAACGGTTCAAGCCCTGCTCGGTCGAGACGCGCGGCGCGCCGCCACGTCGTCCCGCGACTTCGGAAGACTCTTCGCCCGACGGCGCTTGAGGTTGTTCGGGCGGCGTCTGCACCTGTGCGGAGCCGGGCGCGGTCGAGGCGCCGGGCTGTCCCGCCGTGCCACCCGTAGGCTGTGGACGCGGAGGCGCCTTGGCCGTGAACTTCTGCACGGACTTGCCCGCCGGGTCGATGAATTCGAGCGTCACGTCGGTCGTCGGCTTAGACTTCAGGTAGTAGTAGACGACGGCGCCGTTCGCGGGGTTCGCGCCCGCGGTCACCGTCGGCGGCAGCGGCCCGCCCGAGCCCGGCATGCGATAAGCGTCCTCGGGCTTGAGCAGAGTCGTCTCGCCCCCGCCCGCGCGCTGCGCGTCGGTCAACTGATGAAGGACGGTGAGGTCGTCGAGAATCCAGAATGCGCGGCCCTGCGTGGCGACGACCAAATCCTTCTCGCGCTTGTGGACGGCGAGGTCTGTGATGGGCACGTAAGGCAGGTTAAGTTGGAACGGCTGCCAGCGCTCGCCGTCGTCGAACGAGACGTACATGCCCTGTTCCGTCCCCGCGTAGAGCAGGCCGCGCCGCGCGGGGTCTTCGCGGATGACGCGCGTGAAGGCGCCGTCGGGGATGCCCGCGTCGATCTTCTTCCAAGTCTTCCCGTAGTCTGACGTTTTATAAAGATAGGGCTTGAAGTCGTCGGACTTGTACATCGTCGCGGCGACGTAGGCCGCGCCCGCTTCGTGCGGCGAGGCTTCGACGGAATTAATCTGAATCCATTCGGGGATGTTCTTCGGCGTCACGTTCGACCACGTCTTCCCGCTGTCGCGCGTGACCTGCACCAGCCCGTCGTCCGAGCCCGTCCAGATGACGCCCTTCGTGACCGGCGACTCGGCGACGGTGAAAATGGTGTCGTAATACTCGACGCTCGTGTTGTCCTTCGTGATGGGGCCGCCGCCCGGCCCCTGCTTCGACTTGTCGTTGCGCGTGAGGTCGGGGCTCATCATCTCCCACGACTGCCCCTCGTTCGTCGAGCGGAAGAGGTGGTCGCCCGCGGCGTAGAGCGTGTTCGGGTCGTTTGGTGAAAACAGTATCGGGTAGTTCCACTGGAAGCGGTACTTCATCCCCTCGGCGCCCCAGCCCATCGGGTTGTCGGGCCAGACGTTGACGGCGCGGAGTTGTTTGGTACGGTGGTCGTAGCGCGTCAGGTAGCCGCCGTAGGAGCCCGCGAAGACGACGTTCGAGTCCGAAGGCTTCGGCGCGATCCAGCCCGACTCGCCGCCGCCCACGTCGTGCCAAGACTCCTCGCCGATGCCGAAGTCCTCGGTGCGGCTGCGGATGCTGATCGTGGAGTTGTCCTGCTGCGCGCCGTAGACGTTATAAGGGAAGTCGTTATCCAACACGACGCGGTAGAACTGCGCGGTCGGTTGATCCTGTTCCGTCCACGTACGCCCGCCGTTGAAGGAGACGTTGGCGCCGCCGTCGTTCGACTCGATCATGCGGTTCGGGTCGTTCGGCGCGATCCACAAATCATGGTTGTCGCCGTGCGGGACGGGGATGTTCGTGAACGTGCGTCCGCCGTCGTTTGAACGATAAAAACCGGTATTGAGGACGTAGACGCGCTCGGCGTTCTGCGGGTCGGCGTAGATGCGCGTGTAGTACCACGCGCGCTGCCGCAGGTCGCGCGACTCGTTGACCTTCGTCCACGTCGCGCCGCCGTTGTCGGAGCGGAAGACGCCGCCGTCCTCCGCCTCCACCAGAGCCCAAACTCTTTCGGGCGCGGCGGCCGAGACCGTCACGCCGATCTTCCCGATTGTCCCGCGCGGCAGCCCCGGGCTCCGTGTAATCTCCTGCCACGTGTCGCCGCCGTCCGTTGACTTGAACAAGCCGCTCGCAGGTCCGCCGCTCTCGAACGTCCAAGGCTTGCGTACGTACTGCCAGAGCGCGGCGTAGAGGACGTTCGCGTTCGTCGGGTCGAACGTCAAATCAATCGCGCCGGCCAGCGGGCTCTTATACAGAACCTTCTCCCAAGTCTTCCCGCCGTCCTTCGAGCGGAAGACGCCGCGCTGCTCGTTCGGCCCGAAGGCGTGGCCGATGGCCGCGACGTAGACCAGATCGGGGTTGCGCGGGTGCACGCGCACGCGCGAGATGTGGCGCGTGTCATCGAGGCCGGGCAGCTTCTTCCAGGTCTTCCCCGCGTCGGTCGATTTATACATCCCGTCGCCGTGCGAGAGGTTGCCGCGCAGCGTCTCCTCGCCCATGCCGACGTAGACGACGTTCGGGTCCGACTCCGAAACTCCTATCGCCCCGACCGCGCCCGTCTTAAACGTCTGGTCGCCCAGAGGCTCCCACGTCACGCCGCCGTCCGAAGTCTTCCACACGCCGCCGCCCGTCGCGCCGAAGTAGTAGACGAAGGGCTGGCTCGGCACGCCCGCGACCGCCGCCACGCGACCGCCGCGGAACGGCCCGATCTGCCTGTACGTGAGCGGCCCGAAGGGCTTGCGTTGCGGCGTGCTCGACGGCTGCCCCTGCGACGCCTCTGCCTGCCGCGCGCGCGACGCGACCGGCAACACGTTCAAGAGAAGAAGGGCGGCGAGCAGAGAGGCCGCGGCCTTCGGCGAGAGAAGACGTACCCTCAACATGTGCAAGGCTCCTTCGAGAAGAATGGACTTGTGTTCCGACCGGGAAAGCTTTAAAACGGCTGTCTTCGACTTTGACGTTTGCCGGACACTATATTGCCTTTCGCCCCTTCGGGCAATCGGCATTTTGAAGGAGCGTGGAGGAGTTGAGCGTCGAGATTCGTTACGCGGAAGGGTTGACCGAAGAGGAGCGGCAGGCGCTCTTCTTCTGGGATACGCACATCTTCGGGCTTGAAGACGCGGGCTACAGTTGGCGGCCTAAGAACTACCACTTCATCACCGAAGAGGACGGGCGCCCCTTGAGCCACGTCGGCGTCATCAAGACGACCGTCAACGCGGGCGGACGTGAAATCACGGTCGGCGGCATCGGCGGTGTCGCCACCCGCCCCGAGGCACAGGGGCGCCACCTCGTCCACGCGGCAATGCAGCAGGTTCAAGAGTTCATCTGTCACGAGCTGGGAGCGGAGTTCGGGATGCTCTTCTGCCTGCCGCGCCTCGAACCCTTCTACGCGCGGCAGGGCTGGCAGACAATCGAAGACGAGGTGGAGTTCGACCAGCCCGCGGGCAAGGTCGTCTGGCCCTATCGCGTCATGGTGCGGCCCTGCGGCGAGCGCATCTGGCCCGCGGGCCGCGTCGAGGTCGGGGGCTTGCCCTGGTGAACGGCGTCGTGAGGCTGACGAGGTCGGGGCCGGTCGTCTCGGGCTCTGACGAAGAGCTGTCGCGGCTGCGCGCACACTTCGAGGAGCGTCACTACCTCTCGCTGCCGGGCTTCCTCGACCCGGCGCTGCTCGACACGCTGCGCGCGAAGCTGGCCGCGACCGACTTCGTCCGCATCAACCGCGACGTGGGCAGCGAGCTGCGCCCGCTCGACACCGCGCCCTACTTCGCGCTGGAGCTGCTGCTCAACAGCCCGTCGGTACTCGAACTCATCCCGCGCCTCACCGGCTGCCCGCGCCCCGCATGCTTCACCGGCCGCATCTACCGGCGCGCGCCCGGCGAGAGCCACGTCAGCCGCTGGCACACAGATCTGACCGACGACGGCCGGATGGTCACGCTCAGCCTCAACCTGAGCGACGAGGTCTACGGCGGCGGCGCGACGCTCGTCCGCGAGGCCGCGACGAAGCGCGTCGTCTGCGAACTGCCGAACACGGGCTTCGGCGACGCCATCCTCTTCCCCATCGACCCGCGCTTCGAGCACCGCGTCCTCGACGTGGAAGGCGACGCGCCGAAGACCGCGCTCGCAGGCTGGTTCAACTCCAAACCCGACCCGCGTTACCTCTTCGCGCGCGGCCGGAGCTAATTCCCTGTCGTCTTCTTTCGCTTGACGGTGATGTGCGGGAGGTTGAGGTTGTCGCCGAGGCGGCGGAGCTTGTCGAGGTCGAGCGCGCCGACGATGTTGACGACGGTCAACTCGCGCGGCCCGACGAAGAGGAGCGCGAAGCCTTCGACGTGGCCGCCGGCCGTCGCCAGGTAGACCTCTGCGTCGCCGAAGTCGAGCCCCTTCGACTTCACGTCCATTACGCGCGACCAGCCGGGCGCGCGCAGCTGCTCGCGCACCGTCGCCACGTCGCCTTCGGCGAACTGACCGTCCGCCTTGAACTCGTAGCTGCGGACGTAGACGCCCTTCAGCCCCGTGACCAGCTCCTTGATGGCGCGCTCGTCGGCGTCCTCGTCCGAGAGGATCGAGCCCGCGAACTTGATGAGGATGCCGTCGATCTCGATGTTGACCGCATCGGCCGCCTTCGGCGCGAGCCTCTCAAGGCTTTCGAGCCGCAGCCGCCCCGCCGCCTGCTGCGGCGCCTGCGCGCGCGCCGCGACGGCGAGGATGAAAGTCGTGATGATGAGAACGAAAGTTTTTATGATTGCTCTTCTCATGACTTACTTACTCAATTCATTCCCGCTAGCTTACGCCCTCCCTTACGGTCGGGCTTCAGCCTTCTGCGCCTTCTCCCGCACGTCCTTCAGCTTCGCGCCGGTGAAGCGCAGCGCGTAGACCAACTGCTCCTTCGTCAACAGCCGCGTGTTCTCGACGAGCGACGACGTGACGGCGCGCGTGTTCATCGCTTCGAGCGCGAAACGGTCGCGCTCGCCCGTCCCGCCCGCCGACGGCTCCGCGGAACGGCCGCCGTCTGCGCGGCCTTTCTCTGCCGCGGGACGTTCGGCAGATTGACGACCGCGGGACTCTCAACCTTCTTCTTATCCTTCAACAGGTCGTCGTCGGGCGACTCCAACATGACTCGCTCGGGCTCGCGCGGCGTCGTGCCCTCTTCCTTACGCGCGTCATTCTTCGGCCGCGAAGACTTGGGCGCGGCGGAGCGTTCGCCTCCGGCCGCGACGCGCGCGCGCAGGAAAGCGGAGGCGACGAGGACTGACGCGACGACGAGCGCGGCGGCCGCGGCGAGCGCGGCGGGCGCGAAGAGTCTCGACGCGCGGAGGCGCGCCCCGAACG
>CAXTSK010000009.1:0-28903 GCA_964246655.1 uncultured Pyrinomonadaceae bacterium | reverse complement strand
CCGAAATCGCGCTGCCGATCACCCGGCCGCCGGGCCCGCCCTTCATCTGGCTGTGGCGGACGATGATGTCCCCCGCCGCCCCCCCGCCGGGGCGGCCGTCGTCGTCGCGGCCGGACTTGATGGCGATGCAGTCGTCGCCGGTGTCGAAGACGCAGTCCTCAATCAGCACGTCCTTAGAAGACTCCGGGTCGCAGCCGTCGTTGTTGGGGCCGTGGCTGCGGATGTTGAGGCCGCGGACGGTGACGTTCTCCGAGAGCGTGGGGTGTACCTCCCAGAAGGGCGAGTTGATGATGGTGACGCCCTCGATGAGGACGTTGCGGCAGCGGTAAGGCTCGATGAAGGGCGGGCGCAGGTAATGGCCCGCGCCGAAGACGCGCCCGCTGACGGGCACGTTGCTGTTACCCATCTCGCGCAGGCGGCGCACGTCGGCCGACGCGGGCGCAGGGTTCGCGCCCTGACGCCGCGCCCACCTCCACCAGTTCTCGTCCGACGCGCCGCCGTCGAGCGTGCCCTTGCCCGTGACGGCGATGTTCTGCTGCTCGAAGGCGTAGATGAAGGGCGAGTAGTTCATCAGCTCCGTCCCCTCCCAACGCGTGTAGACGACGGGCAGGTACTTCGCCGGGTCGTCGAAGAATCTCAAAGTCGCGCCTTCGGAGACGTGCAGGTTGACGTTGCTCTTCAGGTGAATCGCGCCCGTCATGTAGACGCCCGCGGGCACGACGACGCGCCCGCCGCCCGCGCGGTTGCAAGCCTCAATCGCCTTGCGTATCGCCTCCGTGTTGTCGAAGTCGCCGCCCGCGCGCGCGCCGAAGTCCGTGATGGGAAAGTCGCGCGCGGGGAACTTCGGCGGGCGTATGCGCGCGAGGATGGACGGCACGGCGTTCCAGCCGATGACGCTCCCCAAGCGTGTGGCGCGCGGCCTCTGGTTTGAGCGTGAGTCGCGCTGCGCGGCCGAGGCCGCGGGCAGTCGGGACGTGAACGCGCCGAGGAGCAGAACCGCGGCGGCGGTGCAACTGAGCAAGCGTCGCATGGAAGTTTTCACCTCTCGTCGTCTGGCCTTGTTTGTTCGGTTTGCGTCGATGATAGCAGAAAGGGGAGGGAAGGTCGTGCGCGGTTTTGCGCCTCCGCGGGAAGCGATTTCGACACTGCCTGAGACCTCATGAAATAGACCTCGAACCTCGTGCTTCACTTTTTGCAAACTCTCCCAAATCAGGGAATGATTAATTGGTCTGACCCTTGTTGAATCCCTTCGTAATTTGGTCGGAAGACAAATTAACACAGATCATCCGTTTCCGGGCAAGTTAAATTCGACTCAAAAGCATTATAATCTGAATTTCCCTGCTTCGGCCAGGGAATCTTCCTTGACTTCGATTTTCGGCGCGTGTTATACGTTTGCGCGAATTGGTGCTTACCATTTTATTTACTGCCCTTAATTTGGCTGCCCAATTCTCGTTGTTGTTCGTCGCGACCCGGTCATCCTCCCGCGGCGAGCGCGAAGCCCGTTACTAAACACTTCAGATCAGGACATTGAACATGAAAGTTTTCAGGACTCTCCTTCTGTGCGCCTCACTGCTCGGGGTCGTCGCACTCGCCATTCCTTTCGTCGCAGGGGCCGCCGGCAACGCTGTCGTGAACGACACGTTCGCGGACGGCAACAGCCAGAATCAGAATCTCGCGAACAACTCTCTACAGCTTTTCAACTCAAGGGCCGCCGCCACCGGGGCGCGCACCGTCAGGACTGACTCGGTCGGCGCCGTCGAGTTCGACATGACGAACCTCGGCACGAGCGCCGACGCCTTCTGGGCGCACTTCACTAACTCCGGCTCGCCGTTGACGCTCTCGGTCGGCGATAAAGTCTCCTTCTCGGGGACGTTCACGCTCGCGGGCTTCCCCGGCGGCAGCGCGGACATCCGCTTCGGCCTGTTCGACTCGAAGGCGACGCGCAACACGGCCAACCTGACGGGCGGGCAGAACAACGCCGTCTTCGGCGACGACACGGGCTACGGCGCGCAGTTTTTCGGGAGCGGCTCGGGGGCGCCCTTCATCCTCTACCGGCGCGACGTGTCCAACCCCGTCACCACCAACATCTTCAACACGATGAGCGGGGCCGGCTGGTCTACGCTCTCGGGCACGGGCGCGAATGCGCGCCAGACGTTGGCGAACGGCACGCCTTACACCTTCACATACTCGGTTGAGCGCGTTTCCGCGACCGACAACCGCGTCACCATCGCGGTGACGGGCGGGGCGCTGTCGAACCTCACCTACACGGCGCTCGAATCGGGCTCGAACCCTTACACGACTTTCGACTCGTTCCACTTCAGGGTCGCGGGGACGAACTTCGCGACGAAGATGACCTTCACGCGCCTCCTGGTCGAATACTTCCCTTCGCTGCCGGTCATTACGAGCCAGCCGCAGCCGACGAACCTGACAGTTCAGGTCGGCAGCAACGTCACCACGTCGGTCGCCGCCAGCGGCAACTCGCTTGCGTACCAGTGGCAACGGAACGGCCAACCGATCAGCGGTAACGCCTCGGCCACGACGCCGACGCTCAACCTGACCAACGTGCAGCTCTCCGACGCGGGCAGCTACACGGCCGTCGTCTCTAACCCCGGCGGCAGCGTCAACAGCAACCCCGTCACGCTCAACGTCAGCGTCGATCCAGTCCCGCCGCCGCCTTCGATCACGACGCAACCCGCGGACACGAACGCGCCCGTCAACAGCCCTTCGAGCCTCTCGGTCGCGGCGACGGGCAACGGCCTCTTCTACCAGTGGTTCAAGAACGGCGGGCTTATCCCGGGCGCGACGCAGGCCACGCTCCCCTTCGCCTCGGCTCAGGTTTCGGACTCGGGCGACTACTACGTCGTCGTCAGCAACTCCAGCGGCAGCGTCACAAGTTCGACGGCCAAACTGCTCGTCGTCTCGACCATGCAGGCGACCGGCGTCGCGCCGTCGAACTACGCCACGAACGTTGACGTGGACGCGCCGCTCTACCTGACCTTCGACCAGGCGCCCGCGGTCGGCACGACCGGCCGCCTCCGCGTCTACAGCGAGGCGGGCTCGCTCGTCGATACCATCGACATGAGCCTCGCGACGCAGTCACGCCAGAACGGCACCGTCAACTTCAACTACCGCCCCATCATCGTCAACGGCAACACCGCGGCGATCTACCTGCACCAGAAGCTTGCATACAACACCAGCTACTACGTGACGTTGGAGCCGGGCGTCGTCAAGGACGTGAACGGCGCCCCATTCGCAGGCTTCTCCGACCCGGGCACTTGGAACTTCTCGACCAAGACGAGCGCGCCAGCCGCGAATGCTACCGCGTTGACGGTCGCGGCGGACGGCTCGGGCGACTTCGCGACTGTGCAGGGCGCGGTTGATTTCGTGCCTACGAATAACAACAAGCGCGTCGTCATCCTCGTCAAGAAGGGGGCTTACACGGAGATCATCTACGTCGGCTCGAACAAGCCTTTCATCACCGTGCGCGGCGAAGACCGCAACCTGTCCGTCATCCAGTACGCCAACAACAACAACTTCAACCCGGCCTCGACGACGACGCGCGCCATGTTCGGCGTGGACGCCGCCGACTTCACGCTTGAGAACATCACTTTGCGGAACACGACGCCGCAGGGCGGCTCGCAGGCAGAGGCTTTTCGGGGCAACAACAACCGCATCGTCCTCAACAAGGTGAGTCTCTACAGTTTCCAGGACACTTTGCTGCTTCAGGCCCAGTCGAACCAGGGCGGCTTCGTGACCGACAGCTACGTCGAGGGCGACGTTGACTTCGTATGGGGCGCGGGCGCGGTCTTCTTCCAGAATACCGAGCTGAAGATGCTGCGCACCGACGCCTTCTACAACCAGTCGCGCAACGCCTCGGGGCGCAACGGCTACGTCTTCGTCAACTGCAAGTTCACGCGCGCCGCGGGCATCACCGGCTCTTACCTGAACCGCATCGACCCGGACGACTTCCCGTTCAGCCAGGTCGTCCTCATCAACTCGCAGTTGGACGGAGTCCGCCCAGACCCCTGGCTCTTTAACAACCCGTCTCTCACGGTCAACGCCGCGAACTATCCCAACATACGAATGTGGGAGTACAAGAGCCGCGACCTCAACGGCAACCTCGTTGACGTGAGCCAGCGCGCGGCCATCTCGCGCCAACTCACAGACGCCGAGGCCACGCAGTGGAGCGATGCCTCGTTCGTCCTCGGCGGCTGGGTGCCGCAGACGAAACTGACGGCCGCCGTCACGCTCTCGAACCTGACGCAGAGTTTCAACGGCTCGCCCGCCGTCGTCACGGCCACGACCGAGCCCGCGGGCCTGCCCGTCACCGTCACTTATAACGGCAGCACGACGCCTCCGTCGGCCATCGGCAGCTACACGGTCGTCGCGACGATCAACGACGCGACGTACCAGGGCTCGGCCACGGGCACGCTCGTCATAGACCGCACGTCCGTCGCCGTCACGCTCTCGAATCTCGTACACACGTACGACGGCACGCCGAAGTCCGCGACCGTGGCGACCAACCCCGCGGGGCCGTTCGTGACGCTGACTTACAACGGCTCGGCCACGCCGCCGACCGACGCCGGCACGTACAGCGTCGTCGCTTCGATCAACGACCCCAACTACCGCGGCGGCACCTCCGCCACGTTGACCATCTACGCGCCGGGCACGCCGCCGCTCGCGGCCTTCCCCGGCGCCGAGGGCGCGGGCGCGAACGCCAAGGGCGGACGCGGCGGCGACGTGTACCACGTCACGAACCTCAACGACACGGGCGAGGGAAGTCTGCGCTTCGGCATCAGCTCGGCGACGGGGCCGCGCACCATCGTCTTCGACGTGGCGGGCACCATCCACCTCGCCACACGTCTGAACATCAACAAATCTTTCCTGACCATCGCCGGGCAGACCGCACCGGGCGACGGCGTGACCGTCGCGGGCCACTCGGCAGTCGTCACAGGCAACAACGTCATCATCCGCTACCTGCGCTTCCGCATGGGCGATTTGAACTGCCCGGCGGTGCAGGACGACGCGCTGTGGGTGGACAAGACTTCGGACGTGATTATCGACCACGTCTCCGCGTCTTGGAGCGTGGACGAGACGCTGTCGGTCACCGAATCGAACCGCGTGTCAGTGCAGTGGTCGTTCATTACGGAGAGCATGAAGAACTCCTGTCACGAGAAGGGCGCGCACGGCTACGGCTCGCTCATCCGTTACGGCACGGGGCAGGTCACGTACCACCACAATCTCTACGCGCACCACGACAGCCGTAACCCGCGCGTCGGCGACGACATCGGTTTAGATTTCATCAACAACGTCATCTACGACTGGGGCAACGAGGCGACCTACAGCGGCCCGGCCGACGAAGGCTCGCCGCGCATCAACTACGTCGGCAACTACCTCGTCGCCGGCCCGATGACGACCTCGTCCAAGCTCCGCGCCTTCAGCAGCGGCGGCGCGACGACGCAAATCTATCAGTCCAACAACCTGCTCGACGGCGACAAGGACGGCGCGCGCGACGGCGCCAACAACGAGTGGTCGATGTTCATCGGCTCCTACGTCAAACGCGAGCCCGCGCGCTTCGAGTTCGCGCAGGTCAACACGCACGACGCGGCGACCGCTTACGAATTGGTGCTCAAGACTGCGGGGAACTCGCTCAAGCGCGACTCGGTTGACGAACGCGTCTCGGGCGAGGTGCGGAGCGAGACGGGCCGCCACATCAACTCGCAGAACGATGTCGGCGGCTACCCCGTGCTCAACCCTGGGCCTGCCCTGAACGACGCAGACAACGACGGCATCCCCGACGTGTGGGAGTCGAACCACGGCCTGAACCCGACGGACGCCGCGGACGGCTCGGCCGTCGCCGCGGGCGGCTACACGAACCTTGAGCTGTACCTGAACGACCTCGTGCCCGCGCCCGGTATCGACCCTTCGGCCGACGTGGTCGCGCCCGTCACCGGCGCCACGCTCTCGCAGGAGCCGAACGCCGCGGGCTGGCACAGGTCGGACGTGACGCTCACGCTCGCCGCGGCCGACAACGACGGCGGCTCCGGCCTGCGCGAGCTGGTCTACAGCGTGAACGGCGTCTTCGCGCACGCAAACGGCGCGACCGCCAACATCCCGGTCACGAGCGAGGGCACGACCACCGTCGTCTTCTACGCCAAAGACCAGGCGGGCAACACCGAGGCGGCGCAGACCGTCACGATCAGGCTCGACAAGACCGCGCCCGTCATCGGCGACGTGACGCGCACCGCGCCCAACGCCGCGGGCTGGAACAAGACGGACGTGCTCGTCGGTTACAATGCGAGCGACGCCACCTCGGGTCTCGCCGCGAGCTCGCCCGCGCAGGGCGCCTACACTTTCACGGTCGAGGGTTCTGGTCAGTCACACACCTTCACGGTCGAAGACCTCGCGGGGAACAGTTCGGGCGCGACCGTGGGCGGCGTGAACATCGACAAGACGGCGCCGACGGTCAACGTCGTGCGACCCGCGGAGGGCGCCTTCTACGCAATCGGCGAGTCGGTGCCGGCGGAGTTTGCCTGCTCGGACAACCTCTCGGGCAACGCGACCTGTGTGGGCACGGTCGCGGGCGCGAGCCCGCTCGACACGGCGACGGTCGGGGCGAAGACCTTCACGGTCAGCACCAACGACAAGGCCGGGAACACGACGACGAAGACGGTCAACTACACAATCGGTTTCCGCATAGCGCCGCTCTACGATGTGGAAAAGGCAAACAAGTCAGGCAGCACCATTCCCATCAAACTACAACTGCTCAACAACGCGGGCGCGAACCTCTCTTCGGCCGACAAGGTCGTACACGCCGTAGGCGTCGGGCTCGTCTCGTCAGGCACTTACGTCCCACCGAACGACCCGGGCAATTCCAATCCCGGCCAGAACTTCCGCTTGACGGGTGACAGCTACCACTACAACCTCAAGACGACGGGCTACGCCCCCGGCACCTACCGCCTCTACTTCACGGTCGGCGCCGACCCTTACGTCTACACGACGCCGTTCCAGGTCAGGTAAAACCCGACCGCGAACCAAAACCAAAGGGGCTCCGGCCGAAACCGGAGCCCCTTCATAGAGACAAACGCCTGGCACATAACCTTTATTATCAGACATCGGACTTTTGTTGATGACGGTTCAGGTCTTCCTCGAAGAACCGGGCTAACGCATCCGGGCGGCCATAGCGCTCGCCCTGCAACCTAACATCCGGGAGACCGTATTCATACTTATGAAAGCGATTGTCTGCACAAGGTACGGGCCGCCGGAGGTTCTTCAGCTCAAAGAGGTGGAGAAACCCACGCCGAAAAATAATGAAGTCCTCATAAAAATTTACGCCGCAGCAGTGACGGCAAGCGACTGCCTCATGCGCCGCTCTGACTTGCCTTTCATGTTTTCGTTCATGAGGCGGCTGGCGGTAGGTTTTACCAAACCGCGAAAAGCCGTCTCAGGCTTTGTGCTGGCGGGGGACGTTGAAGCGGTAGGCAAAGACGTAAAGCTCTTCAAGATAGGCGATCAGGTGTACGGCTCAGCCGGTCTCAGGCTTGGCGCTTATGCCGAGTATACGTGTATGCCGGAAGCAGGAATGATGACCGGCTCTCTGGCAATCAAACCGGCTACGATGAGCTATGAGGAGGCCGCCGCAGTCCCTTACGGCGCGTTCCTGGCCTCGCATTTTATGAACAAGGGGAATATTCGGAGCGGACAGAAAGTGCTGATCTATGGAGCTTCCGGGGCCATTGGAACAACCGCGGTGCAGCTCGCTAAGTATTTGGGCGCAGAAGTCACGGCCGTTTGCAGCACGGCGAATCTGGCATTAATGAAATCTCTGGGGGCAGATAAAGTGATTGATTACACCAGAGAGGATTCTGTTAGCAGCTTAGAGCTTTATGATTTTGTTCTTGACGCCGTTGGAAGAAGGAAAAGCTCAAAATTAAAAGTACAGTGCAAGAAAGCGCTGGCGCAGGGCGGCAAGTACGTCTCGGTAGACGGCGGAATGCCTTGGCCGCGCGCCGAATATCTTGTTCGCCTGAGACGGCTAATTGAAGAGGGTCACTTTAGAGCAGTCATAGATAGATGCTATCCGCTGGAACAGATCGTCGAGGCTCACAGATATGTGGATCAAGGGCACAAAAAAGGGAATGTAGTAATAACTGTGGGACTCGGCAACAAAACTTAACAATCTATTCTGATCAAAACCGTCAGAAATTCCCTTTGACATACGCTTAACTGCCCTTATAATTCGCCGCTGTTCGTGGCGAGAGTACTGGCGAGAAGGCAGGTCACCGGCTCATCCTCCCAAGTGCGTCTCGTGACTCCTATCACAGCCGATATCCATATTCGCTTTTAACCTTTTGACGACCATTGCGCGATGTGTGCAAAGGGGCGTCGCCTTGCCCCTCGGTCTTTGACCCTGTCCCCGGGTCAGAGGCCGTATTCAACCACTCGGCTTCGGCACAGCCCCCGACCCTGTGCGCCTCCGGGAGATAACAGAATGCCCCGCCCCCTTACACGTCATAACGTCGGCCGACGCCGCAGGAGTCTCTTCCTCCGGCTCGCCGGTCTTTCCCTGCTCGCGCTCGGCGTCCCCGGCCTGCACCAACCCGCAGCCCACGCTGCGACGACCTTCACCGTCAACTCGACGGGCGACGGCGCCGACAACAACCTGGCCGACAACGTCTGTAACGACTCGGGCGGCAACTGCACACTGCGCGCGGCCATCCAGCAGGCCAACGCCACGGCCGGGACGGACACGATCAATTTCTCCGTCAACGGCACCATTAACCTGACCGGCGCGCTGCCCGACGTTACGTCTAACGTGTCAATCGTCGGCCCCGGTTCGGGACTGCTCACGGTGCGCAGGGACACGGGCGGCAACTACCGAATCTTCACAATCGTCAACGGCGTGACGGCAAGCATTTCGGGACTCACCGTGTCGAACGGAAGGTCTGCCGACGGCGCGCCGGGCAGCCCCTTTGGGAATCTGGGCACGGGCGGCGGCGGCGTCTCCAACGCAGGCACTCTGACGCTGACCGGCTGCGTCTTCAACGGCAACGCCACGGGTAACGGCGGCGCAGGCAGCCCCAGTCCCACCGTCAGCGACAGCTTCGGCGGCGGCGGCGGCCGTGGCGGCGGCGTCTACAACAAGGGGACGCTGACGATGACGGACTGCGCCGTCACTTCCAACCGAACCGGGAACGGCGCGCCCGCCGGTTACGCAGGCAGCGGCGGAGCCGGTGGCGGAGTCTATAACGACCAGGGCTCGCTCACGCTAATCGGCTGCGTCGTCAGCGGCAACGTGACCGGCACGGGCGCCGACGGCAGCAACGCAGGGGCCAGCGGCGGTAGCGGCGGCTCCGGCGGCGGCCTCTTCAGCGACGCCGGGACGCTGAACGTCTCCAACTCCGTCTTCAGCAACAACGTCACCGGCAACGGCGCGGGCACCAGCGGCGCGGGCGGCCACGGCGGCGGCATCTCTTCCGGCGGCTTTACCTCCTTGACGACCACCTCCGTGCTTACGAACGTCGTCGTCAAAGACAACCGGACGGGCGACGCCTCCCCTAACGGCTCCGTGGGACAGGGAGGCTTCGGCGGCGGCATCTTCAACGGAGGCAGGATGACGGTCAACGGCCTCACGGTCAGCGGCAACGTCACGGGGACGAGCGCCACCATCGGCGGCGGCGTGGGGGGCGGCATCGACAACTCCGGCACGCTGAACATGGCTAACGCCACCATCAGCGGCAACACCACCAACGGCCCCGGCGGCGCCGGAGCCGGTCTCTGGAACGCGGGGACGGCGAACCTGACGAACTGCACCATCGCCTTCAACACTTCCGCGGCCGGGTTCGGGGGGACAGGCATTCACGTCTTCAACGACTTCTACACGGTTAACATTCGCAACAGCATCGTAGCCCGCAACGCTCGAACGGGCGTCACGAACGCCCCGGACGTTTCCGGCCCCAACCTCAACTCTCAGGGCTACAACATCATCGGCGTGGTCTCCGGCGATCAGTCCGGCTTCACCAACGGCGTCAACTTCGACCAGGTCGGCACGACCGCCGCGCCCATCGACCCGCTGCTCGGCCCGCTCGCCGACAACGGCGGCCCGTCGCAGACGCACGCGCTTCTCGCGGGCAGCCCCGCGCTCGACCGCGGCAGCAACACGCTCGCCAAAGACGCGGACGGAAACGCGCTCCCGACCGACCAGCGCGGGGCGGGGCGCATTGACAGCTCGACTCACCTCGTAGACATCGGCGCCTTCGAGTACCACCCGGCCCTCGAAGACGTTGCGGACAAGACCACGGGCGAAGACACGGCACTCTCGGTTCCCTTCGCCGTCGGCGACGGCGGCACGCCAGTCACGTCCGTCACGGCCGTCTCCAACAACCAGACGCTCGTGCCCGACGCCGGCCTCGGCGTCAACGGCTCCGGCCCCTTGAGGACTCTGCAAATCACCCCGGCGCCAAACCAGTCGGGCACCGCCCAGCTCAGCCTGTCGGTCACCTATTCGACCGGCACAGTTTTCAACGACACCTTCCTGCTCACGGTCACGGCCGTCAACGACGCGCCGTCGTTCACGAAGGGCGCAGACCAGACCGTCGCCGAAGACTCAGGCCCGCAGACGGTCACGAACTGGGCGACCGACATCAGCCCCGGCCCGAACGAGTCCGGGCAGGCCGTCTCCTTCCAGGTAACCAACAACACCAACGCGGCGCTCTTCTCCACCGCACCCGCCGTCAGCCCCATCGGCACACTGATTTACACGACGGCGAACAACGCGAACGGCAGCGCCACCATCACCATCGTTGCTAAAGACAACGGCGGAACGGCGAACGGCGGGCAGGACACTTCCCTCCCGCAGACTTTCAACATCAACGTCACGCCGGTCAACGACCCGCCCGTCGTACAGGATCAGACCGTCAACATCCCGGAGGACATTACGAGTCCCATCGTCTTCTCTGCCAACGACCCCGAGAACAACTCGGTCACTTTCACCATCGTCTCCGGCCCTTCGCACGGCACGCTGGGCAACGGCTCCGTATCAGTCCGTACTTACACGCCCGCCGCCAACTACAACGGCCCCGACAGCTTCACATACAAGGCCACGGATTCCGCCGGGGCCGAGTCGAATACGGCGACCGTCACGATCAACGTCACGGCCGTCAACGACCCGCCCGTCAACTCCGTCCCGACCGCGCAGGCGACCGACCAGAACACGACCCTCGTCTTCTCCGCCGCGAACTCGAACGCCATCTCGGTCTCGGACGTTGACGCCGGGGCCGACCCGCTCCGCGTCACGCTCACCGTCTCGAACGGCACGCTCACGCTCGGCGGGACGACCAATCTGACGTTCACCGCGGGCGACGGCACGGACGACGTGACCATGACGTTCGCAGGCACAGCGGCCGACCTCAACGCCGCGCTCAACGGCCTCGCCTTCAAGCCGACGGCGGGCTTCAGCGGCTTCACCTCGCTCCAAATCACCACGAACGATCAGGGCTCCACAGGCTCGGGCGGCGCGCGCAGCGACACAGACTTCGTCAGCATCCAGGTGAGGCCCGGCACCATCGAGTTCAAGCAGTCCTCCTACACCGTGGGCGAGGGTGCAGGCCCGCTCGCCGTCGTCGTCCGGCGCACGGGCGACACCACACTGGCCGCGTCGGTGGCCTACGCGACCGACGACGGGAGCATCCCGAGTTTCTCGGTTCCCTGCTCCTCCACGACCGGCGCGGCGCTCGACCGCTGCGACTTCACAAAGGCGCTGGGCCGCCTCGTCTTCGCCCCCGGCGAAACTGAGAAGACCATCAACGTGCTCGTCGGCGACGACTCCTACGTCGAGGGGACTGAGACGGCGCTCATCCGGCTCAGCAGCGTCGCCGGTACTAACGTCACGCTCGGCTCGCGCGCGGTGGCGACGCTTGAGATCACGGACGACGCGCAGGAGTCTTCGACCAATCCCATCAACGACACCGGCAGGTTCGTCCGGCAGCATTACTACGACTTCCTCAACCGCGAGCCCGACGCCGACGGCTTGGCGTTCTGGACGAACGAGATCGAGCAGTGCGGCGCGGACTTGCAGTGCCGCGAGGTCAAGCGCGTCAACGTCTCGGCCGCGTTCTTCTTATCCATCGAGTTCCAGCAGACGGGTTACCTCGTCTACCGGCTCGACAAGGTCGCGTACGGGAACATCTCGGCCGTGAGGCCGGTGCCGCTGACGCTCAACGAGTTCCTGTCCGACACGCAGAGCATCGGCCAGGGCGTTGTCGTCGGGGTCACCGGTTGGGAGGAGAGGCTCGAAGCCAACAAGCGTCTGTTCATCGACTCCTTCGTCCTCCGCACGCGCTTCCTAAGCCGGTATCCGATCTCGACGACGCCCGAGGCTTACGTAGATTCGCTCAACGCGAACGCGGGCGGCGCCCTCTTGCAAGAGGAGCGTGACGCGCTGGTTGCCGACCTGAAGAGCGGCGCGAAGACGCGCGCACAAGTGCTGCGTGCGGTGGCCGAGCACGCGAACGTGGTGCGGCGCGAGTTCAATCAGGCGTTCGTGCTGATGCAGTACTTCGGCTACCTGCGGCGCAACCCCGACGACGCGCCGGAGCCGGGGCTCAACTTCAACGGCTACAATTTCTGGCTCGGCAAGCTCAACGAGTTCAACGGCAACTACATCAACGCCGAGATGGTGAAAGCCTTCATCACCTCCGACGAGTACCGCAAGAGGTTCGGGCAGTAGCCGAAAGCTTTTGCTCACGTGAAAGGCCGCCCTGTTGATTGCTCAACGGGCGGCCTTTACCTTTTTGCCTGGCGGACGTTACCGAGACCGGCGGACGGTTCTGCTATACTGCCGGCAAAATTCCGATCTACATGCGTGTGTTCGTCGCCCGTGCGTCGAACTGCTCAAGGGTCTAACGAAGAATGAGTATGTCACAGACAGAGGGGCTTCTCATCCCCCCTTACGGCGGCGGGCTGGTTGACCTGTTTGCCGCGGACGAAGAGCGTGAAGAGTTGCGCGCGCGCGCCTCGGGTCTGCCGCGAATATGGCTCACCCCGCGCAACCTGTGTGACTTCGAGCTGCTCGTCAACGGAGCCTTCTCGCCCCTCGACCGTTTCATGGGGCGCGCGGATTACGAACGCGTGCTCGAAGAGATGCGCCTGAGTAACGGCACACTCTTCCCGCTGCCCGTCACACTCGCGGTCGGGCGCGACGCGGGACTGTCGCTCGACGGCGAGGCGGTGCTGACCGACTCATACAACAACCCCCTCGCCGTCATGCGCGTCGAGGAGATTTACGAGTGGGATCGCGCACGCGAGGCACGACTCGCCTACGGGACGGAAGACCCGCGCCACCCGACGGTCGCCGAGATGAACACGTGGGGCGGGCTCTACGTGAGCGGCCCGCTGCGCGCGCTCGCGCTGCCCCTCCACTACGACTTCCGCTCGCTGCGTCTGAGCCCGGCCGAGACGCGCGCGGCGCTCTCGGCCCTCGGCCGCGGCAACGTCGTCGCCTTCCAGACGCGCAACCCTCTGCACCGCGCGCACGAAGAGCTGACCGCGCGCGCCGCGCGGGCCGTGGGCGGCACGCTGCTGCTGCACCCTGTGGTCGGGCTCACCAAGCCGGGCGACATCGACCACTACACGCGCGTGCGCTCGTACAAGGTTCTGGCCGAGCGTTACTACGACCCGGCCGCGACGCTGCTCGCCCTGCTTCAGCTCGCGATGCGTATGGCCGGGCCGCGCGAGGCGCTCTGGCATGCACTCATCCGGCGCAACTACGGCGCAAACCATCTCATCGTCGGGCGCGATCACGCGAGCCCCGGCCTTGACTCGCAGGGCCGCCCCTTCTACGGCCCGCACGACGCGCAGGAGTTGGTCGCGCGTCACGCCGAAGAGCTGGGCGTCAAGCCGCTTCCCTTCTCCGAGATGGTCTACCTGCCGGACGAAGACCGCTACGAGGAGGCGGCGCGCGTGTCGCCGCCAACGCGCACGGCCTCAATCTCCGGCACGCAGGTGCGCGAGGAATACCTGCGACGCGGCCGGAGCCTCCCGCGCTGGTTCACGCGTCCCGAGGTCGCTTCGATACTCGGGCGCGCACACCCTCCGAGACACCGGCAGGGGTTCTGCGTCTGGTTCACAGGACTCTCCGGCGCGGGCAAATCGACGACGGCAGAAATCCTGGCCGTCAAGCTGCTTGAGCATGGTCGTCAGGCGACCTTGCTCGACGGCGACGTGGTACGCACGCACCTCTCGAAGGGCCTGGGTTTCGGTAAAGAGGATCGCGACACGAACGTCCGCCGCATAGGGTTCGTGGCCGGCGAGATCGCGCGACACGGCGGGGGCGTCATCTGCGCGGCCGTGAGCCCCTATCGCTCGACGCGCAACGAGTGCCGCGCGATGGTCGGCGACGAAAGTTTCTTCGAGGTCTACGTGGACACGCCTTTGGAGGTCTGCGAGGCGCGCGACACGAAGGGCATGTACGCCCTCGCGCGCGAAGGCAGAGTCAAGAACTTCACGGGCATCGACGACCCTTACGAGCCGCCGCTCAACCCCGAACTCGTCATCGACACGGTCGGCCACTCGGCCGAAGTGAACGCGGAACTGATTCTCTCAAGGCTGATCGAGGCGGGCTTCGTCCGGCACACGCTTGAAGAGAACGAGCGTGAGCAAGCTTGACGAACGAAGGACGCGAGGCCGCGCGTCAACGTCCGGCGGAGGCGATCCCGCTTTCGATGATTGCCCACTGACGCTCGATGCTGCGCGCCGCCGAAAAGTGCTCGCGGACGCGACGCCGCGCGGCTTCGCCGAGCGCGGCGGCGTACGAGGGGTTTTGCAGCAGCCGGAGCATCTGCCGCGCCATCCCTTCAACGTCGCCTTCGTCAACGAGCAGGCCGGTCTCGCCTTCGACAACGACCTCGGGGATGCCCGCGTGGCGCGTCGAGACGACGGGCAGCCCCGCCGCGCAGGCTTCCTGTATCGAGACGGGCGTCCCCTCGCAGTCGCCCGACTCGGCCCGCACGGAGTGCTGTGCGAAGAGCCTCGCGCGGCGCATCTCTTCGGCGACCGCCCGGTGCGGCAGACTCCCTGTGAACGTCACGGCGTGCGCGACGAAGAGGCGCGCGGCGAGTTCGCGGCAGCGCTTGAGCAGCGGCCCGTCGCCGATCATGCGCAGACGTGCCTCTGGGCACTCGCGGAGCGCACGCGCGAAGGCTTCGAGCGTGAGGTGCGGCGCCTTCTTCTCGACGAAGCGCCCGGCGGCGACGACAAGCGGCGGCGCCGACGCGGGGTCTGCGCCCGAGAACGACTCGCAGTCAGCGCCCGAAGGGATGTGGTGTGTGCGTTCGGCCGTCGCGCCCATCTCGATGAGCCTGTCTCTCATCAAGCGCGACACGGCGAAGATGCCGGCTGCCTGCCGGAACAATTCCTGGTACTCCGTGCCGAAGCGCTTGAGCGCGTCGCGCCTGCTCACGTCGTAGCCGTGGAAGGAGACGAAGAGCGGGAGGCAGAGCCGGCGGCAGGCGCCCATGACGAAGACTCCGGTCGGGCCGTACTCGGCGAGCACTGCGTCGGCTCGCAGCCGTTTGAATATCTTTTCATACGCCGCGTCGATGCGTTGGCGGTAGGCCCGTGGGCGGAGCAGACTCAGCGCGCGGTAGTAGGCGCGACCCGCCAGCGTCCTCTCCCAGCCCGAACCGGCATCGCGCCACGGCGGCCACTCGTAGACGAGCGTCGTCTCGGCCGGCAGGTCGGTGACGCGCTGGCGGATGAAGGTCTCCGAGTAGCTGAGCGGGCCTCTGGTGACGACGCAGATGCGCATGCCAAGCGGGTGTTCGCGTAAAGTCACGTGAGCCAGTGGGAGAGGTCGCGGCCGAGCATACCCTGAAGCTCTTCGATGTCTTCGCGGTAGACCTCCGTCAACTGCCGTCGCATCTCGGCTGAGAGCGGCGGCCGCGTCAGGTTATTACTGCGGAGGCGGTCGCCGATGCGCCGCGACCAGCGCGCCGGGATGAACGTCTTGAAAAGGTTCTTGGCGGCGCGCGGCTCCGTGAGAAATACTTGCAGCGAGCGGCTGCGCGGGAGCCTCGACTCGTTGTGCCGCACGGACATGTCCGGGACGAACGTGTCGTCAACGTTCAGGAAGCGGAAGATGTCCTGCGCGAAGCCGACCGGGTCTGAGATGTAATCTTCGTAAAGGTAGATTTTAATTTGTTCGCGTTTGAAGTTGGCGAAATAAGGCTTCAACTGGGCCGCGTAGAAGCCCCTGCGCCGGTGGTGCCAGCGATGCCCCCAGCGGTCGGCGACACGCTTGTCTTCGGCGGCGAGCGCGTCCGCGAAGCTGAGGGTCTCTAACCCGTCGCGCTTGATCATCAGGTAGTGCGAGTAGGCGCGCTCGGCGGGCTGGCGCAGGATGGCGATGATCTTAGCGTCGGGTACGTAGTGACGTATGCGCTCGGCCGTTTGCGGCAGGTAGAGGTAGAGCGGGCTGATCTCGCCGCGCGCGGGATAGTCGTCCGAGCCCTCGAACTGCGCGACGTAGTCTTCAAGTCTGATGGTCATCGACGCGGCGTCCGCCTCGTCGCCCGGCCCGCGGTAGTCGGGCGGGTTGTTCTCGAAGGGGAAGAATCGAAGCTCCTTGCGCGGGCTCATGAAAATCTGCGGGTGCTGTTTGAGGTAGCGGTGGAGCGCCGTCGTCCCGCCCTTCGCGGCCCCGATGACGAGGAAGTTGGGCATCGTCATAAAATCGCTTCCACCTTGATTCGCGTCACTCTTCGCACGACCTCTTGAGATTGTCTTTCATCGAGCCAACCACGCGGCCGGCGCCGCCTGCCCCCGAGACCGACCCGCTCGGGCCCGACGCGGCGGCCGCAGACCTTCACGTCAGCACGGCGCGCGGCGGCACGGTCACGCTGCTCGCGCAGGCGTGCAGGTTCGCCCTGCTCTTCGGCGTCCAACTAGTCCTCGCGCGGCTGCTGACGCCGGAGGACTTCGGGCTGGTCGCCGTCGTCACCAGCGTTATCACCTTCTTCTCGCTCTTTAACGACCTCGGCCTGCCGATGGCGACCGTCCAGCGCCGGGAGATCAGTCACGAGCAGGTGAGCCTGCTCTTCTGGGTGAACACGGTCTGGGGCGTGGCGCTCGCGCTCATCACCGCCGCTTTCGCGCCGCTGTTCGCGCGTCTCTACGACGATCCGCGTTTAGCCCCTGTCCTCTTCGCGCACTCGGTCGTCTTCGTCCTGGTCGGCCTCGGGAGCCAGCACCGCGCCATCCTGAGGAGGCGGATGCGATTCACGAGCATCGCACTCGTAGACCTGCTCTCGCTGCTCGCGGGCTCGATGCTGGCCGTCGCGCTGGCGCGACTCGGGTTCCGCTACTGGGCGCTCATCCTGATGCGGCTGACGACTGCAACCGGCGCCACGCTTGGGCTGCTGCTCGCCTGCGGGTGGCGTCCAGGGCGGCCGAAGCTCGCGGCCGGTGTCCGCCCTTTGCTCGCCTTCGGGACTCACGTCACGGCCTTAGACATGTTCGGCTTCGTCATCCGCCAGGCCGACAACCTGCTCATCGGCTGGTTCCGTGGGCCGCGCGCGCTGGGCTTCTACTACAAAGCCTACCAGATGCTCCTGCTGCCTGCGCAGCAGTTCACTTCGCCGCTCGGGGGCGTCGTCGTCCCCGCGCTCAGCCGCTTGCAGACCGAGCCGCGACGTTACGCCGCATACTACCATAAGGGCATTCTGCTTTCGGCCGCGGCGGGGATGCCGGTGGTTGCCTTCCTCTTCGTCGGCGCCGACTGGATCGTGCCGCTGCTGCTCGGCGGCCAGTGGGCCGAGAGCGTGCCGCTCTTCCGAGCGCTGGCCCCGGCGGCCTTCGTCGGCCCGTTGGACGTGGGCTCCGGGTGGCTCGTCGTCTCGCTCGGGCGCACGCGGCGGCAGGTCAAGTGGAACCTGTTGGCGACCGTCGTCACGCTGGTCGGCTTCTTCGTCGGCGTCCGCTGGGGCGCCTTCGGAGTCGCCTTGAGCTTCAGCGCGTGCCGCGTGGCCTTCATCATCCCGAAGCTGATCTACTCGTGCGCTGGCACGCACGTGAGTTGGACTGTGGCCGTCCGGGCGGCTGCGCGCCCGGCCATCGCTTCGCTGGCGGCGGCGGTCGGTCTGTACGCGCTGTCACGTCAGTTACCTTTCATGACGCACGGCTTGGCGGGACTGGTCGCGAGTGGCTTATGCTTCGTGCTGATGTATATTGGCATCTGGGCGGCGCTGCCCGGCGGCCGGCGGACGCTGCGGAGCCTGTTCGACTTGCTTCACTATCTACGTTAGCAAAGGACGCCGCCCGCTCCGGCCCCCTGTGAACAATTCCAAAGACACTCTCAAGCGAATCAAAGTCGGGATCGTCGCCAACGAGTTCTTCGGCCGCGAGGTCGGCGGCTTCGGCGGTTTCGGCTGGGCGGCGCGTGAGGTCGCGCGGCTCTTCAACGGGCGGCCCGAGCTTGGCTTCGAGGCGGTCTTCCTCAACCGGACGCTGCCTACGTCGGCGGGCGGCGGCTTCGCGCACGACACGCCGCTGATTACGCGCGACGGCGGAAGGCTGTTAGACATTCGGGGCGTGAGGGCGGAGCGGCCCGACCTTCTGCTGATGATCGACTACCGCCCGAGTTACCGCTTCTTCGCGGGCGCGCTGGCGCGGACGCCCATCGTCGTCTGGGTGCGCGACCCCAAGCCGCCCGAGGACGTGCGTGAGACCGCCACGCTCCGCATCCCCGGCGCCGAAGACGTGCGACCGCAGGGCATCGACGGGATTGACTGCACTTCGCTCGGCAAGCTTGTCCTCGCCTCGCGCCTGCTCGCGCGGCCCGTGCTCTTCGCCACCCCGGCCCCGCACCTCGCCGAGAAAGTAACCGGCGCGTACGGCGTCACCCCGCCGGAGGTCACGTTCCTCCCGAACCCGCTCGGCTTCATCCACGGCGAAGCGTCGAAGAGCAAGCGGCCGCGGGTCGCCTTCCTCAGCCGACTCGACCCGGTAAAACGCCCTTGGCTGTCCGCGGAGTTAGCCGGTCGATTTACCGAAGTCGAATTTCTCTTCATGGGTCAAAGCCACTTCGAAGGCGAGGGCTCTTGGCGGCCGGAAGGGCTGCCGCCGAACGTGCGGATGCTCGGACACGTGGACGGTGAGGAGAAGGTGCGGCTGCTCACGTCTGCATGGGTGCTCGTCAACACCTCGATTCACGAGGGGCTGGCGGTGAGCTTTCTCGAAGCCCTGGCCTGCGAGACGCCCATCGTCAGTTGTCAGAATCCGGGGGACGTGGTCGCGCGCTTCGGCGTCTACGTCGGCCGTTGGGGCGGCGACGGGCGCGCGTCGCTGCCGCGATTCACGGAAGCACTCGGGCAACTCCTGTGTGACGACGTGACGCGCGCGCGGCTCGGCCGCGAGGGGCGCGCGTGGGTCGAAGAGACGCACGGCACGGCTCGCTTTCTTGCCGCCTTCCGCTCGCTGTGCGCGCGCGCGGGGTTGCAAGGGGTGCGTGGTTGAAAGTGTTAGGGACGGCTGTTGCGGATGGAGAACAGCGCCGCCGTCTGCAAGGCCCACCAACGCCCACGCGTCAGCAGTTTGTCGCGCGCGAACTTGAGAGACCAGTTCAGCCTCTCGCCCGCCGTGACGCCCGGCACCGGCGGCGCGGCCTTGTTCGGCTTCAACCCGCGGCGCACACGCGCGACGCGCAGGCTCAAGCCGAGGTTGAAGAGAATCCGACGCAACACGCCGTCCAACTCCACGTTAGTGTTTCGCGCCAGCAACTCGCCGAAAGCCTCGATGCGATCCTCAAGCGTCTCGATTAGCTCATGACTGATTCCGCCGTGGTGGATGGCGTACTCGAAGACGGGCGCCTCGACGTAGTCGAACTCGCAAGCGACGGACAGCTCGACCCATTTGACGTAGTCGGCAGCCACGCGCCCCGACGTGAACCCGCCCGCCCCCGCGAGCAGCTCGCGCCTGACCAGCACCGACGAGAAGGGGACGAAGCAGCCGCGCGCCAGCTCTTCCGTCACGCGCCCGCGGCCGGGGCGCACGGTGTCGAAGAAGGTGCGCTTCAGCCGCCGCGACGGCGTCCGCCGGTAATCAATCAGCGCGGCGTTGCCGAAGACCACCCCGACCTCTTCCCTTCCGAAGAGCGGCACTTGCCTGCTCAGGCGGTCGGCGTACCACACGTCGTCCGAGTCGATGAAGGCGATTAGCTCGCCGCGCGCGTGCGCGAGCCCGAGGTTGCGAGCCGCCTCCGCGCCCGCGTGCTCCTGTTCGAGTATGCGGACGCGTGCGCCGAAGCCTTCGAGTACGCGGCGCGTTTCGTCCGTCGAGCCGTCGTCTACGGCCAGCAGCTCGATGTGTCCGTACGTTTGAGCGAGGACACTCTCGACGGCGCGCGCGACCCAGCCGGCGCGGTTGTAGACCGGCAGGATGACCGAGACGAGCGGGCCGCTCAACGAGCTGTGGTGTGACGGCTCCATAGCTTCGGGAGAGCGAGGCGCAACCTTTCGAACGCCTGCACATACCTGACGAACAGCAGCACGGCGCAGACCTTCAAGCGGTCGCGCATCCCCGGCAGCGAAGGCTCGCCCAACGTCCTGGCGACGGCCCTCAAGGGCGGCAGGAGTTCCCACGCGAGGCCGCGGTCGAACTCAAGGTACGCGGCCCCTTTGATGCGACGCAGGTCGTGGAGCCCGCCCGCGACGCGCACCATCTTTCTGTAGAGCTGCGATAGCGAAGCGCGCGCGGGATGCCGGACGCGGGTCTCTTCGTCGTACTCGACACTGTACCCGAGACCCGCGGCCCGCCGCCCCCACTCAAGGTCGCCCCCGGACTTCAACTCCGCGTGAAAGGGGCCGACTCGCTCGAAGGTCTCACGCCACGCGAAGAGGTTCGCGGTCGCGCCGAAACTGTACTTGCCGACGAACTGCCTCTGCGCCAGCGCGAAGAGCATTTCGTATTGCTCGACGGCGTTCGGCCGTCGCGACGCGCGCGGGAAAATCTCGACCCTCCCCGCGACCACCGTGCGCCCGCCGCAGCACTTAAGGCGGGCCACGCCCTTCTCTATCCAATCCGGCGCCGGAAGGCAGTCGGCGTCTGTAAAGGCGACGACCCCGCCGCGCGCGTGCGCCAGCCCCTTGTTCCTCGCGGCGTAGGAGCCGGGCATCTCTTCGCGCACGAGACTCGCGCGCCCGTGGCGCATGACAGACGGGCCGACCGGCTCCCTTGAGCCGTTGTCTACAACCACGACTTCGTAAAGGTCACCGGGGTAAGTCTGCCCTTCAAGCGCGCGGAGACACTCTTCGAGCCGGCCGGAATCATTCCACACCGGCACAATAACCGACACGAATGGTTGAACGTCGTTCTTGGGGGAGTGATGCCGTTCGGCATGGCTGTGGCTGGACATCAAGTCCGGGTGATGAGTGCTCAGGATACTTGCGTCCGGCAAATAATAATGTGAGGTCGTTGAGATGACAAAGGAAAGAGGTTGATGAATGACCGCGTGCCTTTCATCAACCCTCTTTCCTTTGTCGGCTGGTCGCCCTCCCTCATGGTCGGGCCACTGCGTTTGTCTCAGGCGAGGTCGAACAGAAGGACTTCAGACTCTTCGTCGCCTTTGACAGTCAACGACTCCTCGTTGCTCACGGCGGCGCCGTCACCTGCGTTGAGGCGGTTCCCGTTCAGCGTGACCGCGCCCTTCACGACCTGGAGCCACGCGTGGCGGCCCGGCGCGAGGTCGTGCGTGACCTCGTCACCTGCGCCGAGCAGCGCGTTGTAGACCGTCACGTTCTGGTAGAGCGTGACCGATCCTTCGGCGCCCTCCGGCGCGGCGACGAGTCGCAGCTTCCCGCGCCTCTCCTCTTCCGAGAAAGCCTTCTGCTCGTAGTACGGCCGGAGCCCTTCGCGCGCGGGGCGTATCCAGATTTGCAGGAGGTGCACGGGCTCTTCAGGCGAAGGGTTCATCTCGCTGTGCGTGACGCCCGTGCCCGCGCTCATCTTCTGCACCTCGCCCGGGCGGATAACGCCGTCGCCGCCCGACGAGTCCCTGTGTTCGAGCGCGCCCTCGATGACGTAGGTGATAATCTCCATGTCCGCGTGCGAGTGCGGCGGGAAGCCCGACGCGGGCGCGACGAAGTCCTCGTTGATGACGACGAGGTCGCGGAAGCCCGTCCAGCGCGGGTCGTAGTAACGGTTGAAAGAGAACGTGTGGTTGCCGTCGAGCCAGGGCGTGCGCGTCTTGCCGCGCTCCCCCGCGGGTCTCACCTTAATCATTGTTTTAATCTCCTCCCACCGGCCTTCGCCGGTTCGCCTTGTTCGATACGAGATATCAAAGCCGGGGCGGGCGAAGGTTTCGTCCGCCCCGGCGCAATGTTGCCGAAGTGTTCGCCGCCGCTTGAGCCCTTACTCGCCCGCGGGCTTCGGCGCCGCCTTGACCGCTTCGAGTTGCAGGTCGATGGTCACCTCGTTGCCCACGTCGAGCCCGCCCGCGAAGGCGTTCCCGTAGTTGATCCCGAAGTCGCGCCGGTTGATTTTCGTCTGCGCCTCGACGCCGAAGCGCGTGTTGCCCCAGGGGTCTTTGACCGCGCCCGCGATCTTAAAAGGAAGCTGCACCGGCTTCGTCACGCCCTTCAACGTCAGGTCGCCGTAGAGGACGTAGGCGTCCTTGCCCTTGCGCTCGACGCGCGTGCTCTTGAAGGTCATCGTCGGGTACTTCTCCGCCTCGAAGAAGTCGGCGGTGCGCAGGTGCTTGTCGCGCGCCTCGACCTCGGTGTCTACGGACGCGACCTTCGCCGTGAACTCGACCGAAGACTTCGTCACGTCCTTGTCGTCAAAGTGAATCGTGCCCTCGAACTCCTTGAAGCGACCCTCGACCCAGTTGATCTCAAGGTGGCGCACGGCGAACCCGATGCGGCTGTGCGCCGGGTCTACACGGTAGTCGCCGGCCGGGATAGGCTCGTAAGTGACCTTCGTCTGGCCTGCCTGCGCGCCTGCCTCGACCGCGGCCGTGCCGCCGTAGAAAGTCACCGCCGAAAGCGCCGCCAGCACCGCGGCGAAGATTGCGTTCCTCAAAGTCTTCATCTCTCTCCCTCCACCAAATCTAAACGTCCCGACTGAGACGTGATAACTTAACTTGTGAGAACAAGTATTCGGCCAAATTTTTTATGCCTACTCGCTGCGCAGCGCTTCGAGCAGCCGGTTCAACGTCTTCAACTGCTTCTCGCCGAGGTGTCCGGCGAGGTGGCGGTGGCTCTCGACGACGGGCGCGTCCAGCTCCGCGAGGAGCCGCAGCCCCTCGCCCGTCACGCGCGTGATGACCTGTCGGCGGTTGTGCGGCGGGCGCTCGCGCGAGATGAGCTTGCGCGCTTCGAGCCGGTCGAGCAGGCGCGTCACGTCCGGCACGGTGGTCACCATCCGCTCGCCGATCTCGCGGCACGAGAGCCCTTCGGGGCCTGCGCCGCGCAGGATTCTCAGCGCGTTGTACTGCGTGCCCGTCAGGTCGGCGCGCTTGAAGACCTCGGCCGCGCGCGAGCCCAGGTACTCGGCCGTCCGCATGAGGTTGAGGATAACCTCCTCCTCCAGGCTCTCGAACGGCTTGCTCTGTTTGATCTCCCTTTGCAGTCTGCTCGTCACGTCAAGCAGTATACTTGTCATAACGACTATTGTCAAGACGCAATTTCCATCTCTGTGACGCGCTGCGCCGGGGTTTTCCGTTTCGACCCCTCCGACAAAACTTATCTTATCGCCTCATAAATATAATCAGCTTGCTTTTATACTGTCGGTTAATTAGCATGACTTTTCTCTACCCTTAAGGCAGTGCGAAACGCCTCCCGCGCGGCGGGCGCGGTGGGGGTTCTGTCTATTTTCCGTTTGAGCAAAGATGCCCGGCGATACACTCAACGTGACACTTCCGGCCGAGGCGCCTTACGACGAGATGTTCGGCGCCGACGGCGAGTGCCGCCCGCAGTATCAGGCGCTCTACAAGCGCCTCGACGAGATACCGCGCGAGGAACTGAACCGGCGCCAGCACGCCGCAGACCTCTCCTTCCTGCACCAGGGCATCACCTTCACCGTCTACGGCCGCGACGAAGGGACGGAGCGCATCTTCCCCTACGACCTGCTGCCGCGCGTCATCACCGGCGCTGAGTGGGAGACGCTGGAGCGCGGACTGACGCAGCGCATCACGGCGCTCAACCTCTTCCTGAAAGACATCTACCACGGCGGACGGATTCTGAAGGACGGCGTCGTCCCGGCTGAGTTGGTCTACACCTGCCGGCACTTCCGGCGCGAGATGCGCGGGGTGAACGTGCCGCGCGACATCTACATCTCGGTCGTCGGCACAGACCTCATCCGCCTGCGCGACGGCCGCTTCGTCGTGCTCGAAGACAACTTGCGCGTGCCGAGCGGCGTCTCCTACATGCTCGCGAACCGGCAGGTGATGAAGCGCGTCTTCCCGCGCCTGTTCGGCAACTACGGCGTGCGCCCTATCGACCACTACGGCACGGCGCTGCTCTCGACCATGCGCGCGCTCGCGCCGGGCAGACGCCCCGACCCGACCATCGTCCTGCTCACGCCCGGCGTCTACAACTCGGCCTATTACGAGCACGCCTTCCTCGCGCGCCAGATGGGCATCGAGCTGGTCGAGGGGCGCGACCTGCTCGTGCACGACAACGTCGTCTACATGCGCACGACCGCCGGCCCGCGCCGCGTGGATGTCATCTACCGGCGCATCGACGACGACTTCCTCGACCCGCTGGCCTTCCGCGCCGACTCGGCGCTCGGCGTGGCCGGGCTCTTCAACTCCTACCGCGCCGGCAACGTCGCGCTCGCCAACGCCGTCGGCACGGGCGTCGCCGACGACAAGGCCGTCTACGCCTACGTCCCCGCGATTATTCGTTACTACCTGGGTGAAGAGCCGGTCATTGACAACGTCGAGACCTACCTGCTCACCGACGACGCGCAGCGGCAGTACGTTGTAGAGAATCTGGACAAGCTGGTCGTCAAGACCGTCGGCGAGTCGGGCGGCTACGGCATGCTCATCGGGACGCACAGCACTGCTGCCGAGCGCGAAGAGTTTCGCCGCCGCATCGAGGCCGAGCCGCGCAACTACATCGCGCAGCCGGTGCTCGCGCTCTCGCAGGCGCCCTGCCTCATCGAAGGTAAGGTCGAGGCGCGCCACGTAGACCTTCGCCCGTACATCCTCTACGGCGAACAGGTGACCATCGTGCCCGGCGGGCTCACGCGCGTCGCCCTCCGCCGCGGCTCCCTCGTCGTCAACTCGTCGCAGGGCGGCGGGAGTAAAGATACTTGGGTTCTGAATGAATAGGTGTTGGGTGTTAGGTTTTGGGTGTTGGGGAAAGAAGAGGTGCTTTTAACCAGCACCCAAAACCTAACACCCAACACCCTCATGATTATGCTTTCGCGAGTCGCCGACAGCCTCTACTGGACGAGCCGTTACCTGGAGCGGGCCGAGCACACGGCGCGCTTGATCGACATCGGCTTGAACCTGATGCTCGACCAGTCGGCGGCGGCGGTCGAGCGGCGTTGGGGCCGACTGCTCTACAGCCTGCAAGCGCCGCCGCTTTTGACGGAGACGAGCGACGCCTACCACATCACCGAGGCGATGACGTTCGACATCTCGAACGAGACCTCCATCGTCGCCTGCATCGCCGCCGCGCGCGAGAACCTGCGGCAGGTGCGCGAGCAGATCAGCTCCGAGATGTGGGAGCAGCTCAACCGCCTCTTCCTGCAAGTGAAGGAGACGCGGCTCGACGACATCTGGAACGTGACGACGCACGAGTTCTTCCGCTCGGTGAAGGAGGGCGCGCACCTCTTCCAGGGCATCACCGACGCGACGATGAACCACGGCGAGGGCTGGCAGTTCATCCAGGTCGGCCGCTACATCGAGCGCGCCTCCGCGACCTCCACGCTGCTCGACGTGTACACGAACGAGCTGATGACGCAGAACGACTCGGACGCGCCGCAACGCAACTACCTCGACTGGGTCGGCCTGCTCAAAGCGTGCACGGCTTTCGAGGCGTACTGCAAAGTCTACACGGCCGACCTGCGCCCCGAGCGCGTCGTCGAGTTTCTGCTCCTGAACCCGGACTGCCCGCGCTCCGTGCGCTTCGCGGCTGAGTCGGTGCAGGCGGCCTTCCAGGCCATCGGCGAGGCGACGGGCACGCGCAAGTCCGGCCGCGTCAACCGGCTCGCCGGGCGCCTGCGCGCGACGTTGGGCTTCGGCCAGATCGACGAGATTCTGGAGTCGGGCCTGCGCCCTTATCTCAACGACGTGCGCCGCCAGTGCGCGCAGATTCACGAGGCGATTGTGCAGACCTACGTCGCTTATCAGGTCGAGACATCGCTCGCGTCGTAAGTCATCTTTCAAGGGGTTAAGCTCTATTGAAGCTCATGCATCTTTCCATCAACCACGTCACCAAGTTCCGATACAGCGCCCCCATCGCCGAGAGCATCATGGAGCTGCGCATGCAGCCGTTGACGGAAGGCGCGCAGCGCTGCCTCAAGTTCGAGATAAGTTTAAAGCCTCCGGCGCGCGCCACTGCCTACCGCGACCACCTCGGCAACGCCGTCCACCACTTCGACATCCCGGGCCGCCACACGCAGCTCGTCATCAACACGAAGTCGCTCATCGAAACGCTCCCGCGCGAAGAGCCGCCTGAGACTCTGGCGCCCGAAGCGTGGGACTTACTCAACGCGCTCGTCGAAGGCGGCGACTACTGGGACATGCTCATGCCCAGCCACTTCGCGCGGCCGACCGGCGCGCTGCTCGACTTCGCGCGCGAACTCGACCTGAAGCGGCGCGACGACCCTTTGACCGTGCTGCGCGAGCTGAACACCGCCATCTACAACGCCTTCGACTACGTGCCGCAGAGCACGAGCGCCGACTCGCCGATTGACGAAGCGCTCGGCGCGCGTAAGGGCGTCTGCCAGGACTATTCGCACATCATGATCGCGCTCGCGCGACACTTGCGCGTGCCGTGCCGCTACGTGAGCGGCTACCTCTTCCACCGCGTCGAGTATAACGACCGCTCCGCGCAGGACGCGACGCACGCGTGGGTCGAGGCGCTGCTGCCCGAACTCGGCTGGGTCGGCTTCGACCCGACGAACAACCTGCTCGCCGGCCAGCGCCACATACGCGTCGCCGTCGGGCGCGACTACCAGGACGTGCCGCCGACGCGCGGCGTCTTCAAGGGCGCGGCCGAGAGCGAGCTGTCCGTCGCCGTCCAGGTGAAGCCCGCCGAGGAGCCCGACTCCGAAGAGGCGCTCCGCCTCATCGCGACTTTGCACGGGCCGCCCGAGGCCGAGCACTCCGCGCAGCAGCAACAACAGCAGCAGTGACGCCCGCAGCAACACTTTGGACACGGAGCATCTTAAGCTTCTGAGGCTCTTGCAACTGGCCGACAGTGCCGTCCCCATCGGCGCGGCCGCGCACTCGTTCGGCCTCGAAACGTTGGTGGAGGACTGCTCTCTCGTCGTAGGGAATCTCGAAGAGTTCCTCTCCGACTACCTCTGCGAAGCGGGCGCGCAGGAGGCCGCCTTCTGCCGCGCCACACACCGCCTCGCCGCGCCGACGGAGTCCGTCGGGCACGACGTTCAAGTTGGATCCTGGCGCGCACTCAACCGCCGCCTGAGCGCGCGCAAGCCCGCGCGCGAGAGCCGCGCCGCGAGCGCCACGCTCGGTCGCCGCCTGCTTCAACTCGCAAGTGAGCTATCCCAACGCCCCTTGCTCGTCGAAGCCTCCGAAGCCGCGCGTCGTGATGGATGTGACGTGCACCACTGCGCCGCCTTCGGCCTCGTCGGCGGCGCGCTCGGGCTCGGCGCGGACGTGACCGTCGAGGCTTACCTGCATCAGACGCTCAACGGCCTCGTCTCCGCCTGCCAGCGCCTGATGCCACTCGGGCAGACGCGCGCGCAGCAGATACTCTGGAACCTCAAGCCGTCGATTGTCGCCGCCGCGAGTCCCGACGCCGAAGACTACGACGAGGTCAACTGTTTCGCCCCGCTGCTCGACCTCGGGTCGATGCGCCACACGACATTGACGACGCGACTCTTTATCAGCTGAGATGCCGACGCACTCCGCAGACGTTCTGCCTGAAGAGAGCCCGCACGCGGCGGCACACGCGGACGCGGCTGCCGGCGCATTCATCACACCCGCGCACGGCCTCCTGCGTCTTCGCTTCGGGCGGGCGGTGGGCGACGGCAGGACGATCCTCTCCTCGTGCGAGCAGAGGCCGCCGCTCCAGGTCGTGCGCGCTTTTCCGTCCGGCGAGACCGCGACGCTCGCGCACCTGCACAACCTCTCGGGAGGCGTGCTCGGCGGCGACGTGCTTGAACTGTCTATAGAGGTCGGCGACGGCGCCCGCGCGCAGTTGACCTCGACCGGCGCGACTCGACTCTACCGTTGTCGCCCGTCCGCGCCCGCCGCGGTGCAGCGGCAGAGTTTCAGAGTCGGCCGCGACGCGCTGTTCGAATACCTGCCCGACGAGCTGATTCCCTTTGCGGGGGCGCGATACCGACAGGAGACCGCCGTCGAGCTGTCGGATGGCGCGGGGCTTTTCTGGTGGGAGTCAATCGCGCCCGGCCGCGCCGCGCGCGGCGAGTTGTTCGAGTACGACTCGCTTCATTTCAAACTCGACCTGACGGCGCGCGACACTTTGTTAGCACGCGAACGCCTCGCGCTCGTTCCCTCGGTTCGTCCGCTTCAATCGACGGCGCGGCTCGGGCCGTACCTCTACTTCGCCACGTTCTACGTCTGCCGCGTCGGCGTGGCCCAATCACGCTGGCTCGAACTTGAAGCAGAGCTTGCTGAGTTGGCGCTAATTCTTTATTGTAAGGGGTCGATTATCTGGGGAGTAAGCGCGCTCCCCGCGCACTGGATTGTAGT